>CAJFOC010000063.1 GCA_904395815.1 uncultured Holdemania sp. | reverse complement strand
GGGTAAGGTTCGGTAGCGACCTCTACCCTTGGCGAATCCAGCCGCCGCTGCAATCCCAGCGTCAAAACAAGAAACACCGGCGGACAATCTTTTTTCCGCCGGATGCGCGCAAAGGAAACGCAGGCGAACAGATGCCGGTGATAAAAGGAAATCTGCGTTTTCTGAACCCGAATCCGTACCGGATGAATCTGACTGCTAATGGCCTGCTGCAGCCATTCATACAGCGGCAGCGCTTCCTGATGCTGCTGAAAGAACGCTGCGATCTCCCATTCAGTCACTTTCCTTCCTCCTTCATCAGAATCGTATCCAGCGGCTTTCCCTTGGCCAGATCATCGATCAGCTTGTCCAGAACGCGGATCGGCCGCATCAGCGGATCCTCAATCGTCTCTACCCGTATTCCGCACACAGTTCCGCTCACCTGCCACAACTGCCTGGAAAGCATTGGCGCCTGACGGAAAAACTCCGCGTAGCTGATCTGCTGGCGGATCGCCTGCTGCAGCGCAGGCTCATCATAACCGGTCAGCCACTGAATCACCGTATCCACCTCCTTCTGTGTCCGCCCCTTGCGCGTCGCCTTGGCGCAAAGCAGCGGATAAATCTTCGCAAAAGTCATCGTTTCCATTTTGCTGCTCATGACAGTACTCCCTTCTGTTAACTCCAACCGAAAGAGGCTTCATCCCTTCCAGGTCTGTTCTTTCTTCATTGTAACGTGTTTTTTGCCGTTTGTCCCGCGTTGGCGCCAGTCACCCTGCCTGATTGTTGTCAAAACAAAAAAAGCTCCTTTTTTCGGAGCTGGACTGTTCAAGATGGCAGGGGTGGAGAGAATCGAACTCCCATCAAAGGTTTTGGAGACCTCTGTTCTACCATTGAACCACACCCCTGTGGTGACTCGTACGGGATTCGAACCCGTGAATGACGCCGTGAAAGGGCGCTGTGTTAAGCCACTTCACCAACGAGCCATGAAAATCACTGCTTTGATATGATATCATGAACAGTTTTACTTTTCAACCATAATTTCGAAAACCTGTTGAATTTGAGGACAAACGGCATTGTTCACCAGGATTTCAGCATTGTCTTCTTCCGGATGCGCCGATATAATAATGCCGAGGGAGCCTTTCGGCTCAGGACTCGCAAAGGAAAGGAGACGGATGAAAACTTCATCCCCGACAGTTATGAAACAGAAAAAAGACAAGACAGAAAGCTCCGGAATCTCCCCTGGAGCGCTCAGCGCGCTGCTTTCGATCATTATTCTGGGCGGCGCCGCGATCACCGCGGCAGCGGCTGTCATTTCCTTGTATAAAGGACCTTATCCCGCCTATACCCGCCATCTGCTGACTACCATGGAAGAAGGCAGTCTGCAATACTCGCTGGCCCGGCTGTTCTACAGCGAAGAAAAACTGAAAGCTCTTCGCGATCCGCAGCCTTCCCCATCACAGCAAGAGGAAAGCGCGCCAGCCGACAAGGACATCATTGAAATTCTCGATGTGAAAGGAACAACCTTTGAGGGAAAACTGATGATCGTTCATGATCCTTCCCGCGTCTTTGTCGCCTGCAATCCGCAGATGGACAGCGGCGCAGCCGGTTATTCCGTCGAACAGTACATCGAACAGAATGACGCCATCGCCGGTATCAACGCCGGGGGATTTGAAGATGTTGGAGGCAACGGCAACGGCGGAACAGCCTATGGCATCGTCATCCATGACGGAAAACTGATCAGCGGTGAACTGGACGAGTATACGCCGGTCATCGGCATCAACTACGCCAACCAGCTGATCGTCGGCGATATGAGCGCCCAGCAGGCGCTGGATTACGATATCCGGGATGCTGTGACGTTTGGTCCGGTCTTCATCCGCAACTGGGAAGTGGTCTTTGAATCCGGCCGGCATCCGGGACTGAATCCAAGAACGGTGATCGGTCAGCGAGAGGACGGCGCGTTTCTGCTTCTGGTTCTGGATGGCCGTCAGCCCAGCAGTTTCGGCTCCACCTATCAGGATATTATCGAGATCATGCAGCAGTACGGTGCGCTCAATGCCGCCAACCTGGACGGCGGCAATTCCTCCGTCATGGTTTATGACGGGGAAATTCTGAATTCCACCGTTTCAATCAAGGGGGACCGCCGTGTCCCGACCGCCTTTATTGTGAAATAGGAGCAACATGATGAACAAAACACAGAAAATTCCGACACGGCAGGCGCTGATGCTGCTGGGCACGGTGCTGCTGGTGGTCCTGGCCGCTTCCCTGGGCGTTCTGGCGCTGGTCAACAGCCGGATGAGCGCCTATGAGAAAACCACTCCGGAAGCGGCGGTCAGCACCTATCTGCAGCAGGTGCAGCAGCGTCAGTTTCACGATCTGTACACAGCCTATCAGAACCGTACCGGCAGCCTGAGCAGCGAAGACGATTTTGCCCGCGCCATGGAGGATCTCGCCCAGGCGGACCCGGATTCGCTGACGACGGTATACGCGGACAACGAGGATGGAACGATATCGTGCACGGTATATTCGAACAATCAAAGCCTCGCCCTCCTGACGCTGCGACAGCAACAGCAGCAATGGCAGGTGGAAGTACAGCTGCCAGAGGAAGAAAATCTGAGCTATCTGATCGATGCCCCGCGCCAGGCTCAAGTGCTGGTCAACGGCATAGCCCTGGATGAACGGTATCGGAAAGAAGACGAAGTTCCTTCCGCAGCCTTTGAACGCTACAGCGGCTCCGCCATCACGGTACCGCAGGTCAGCCGTTATGAAATCAGCGATCTGATGTCGCCGCCTGAGGTCAGCGCCGAAGGCTATCAGGTCGTCATGGACGCACTGGAACCTCGATTCTTTATCGGAACCCAGCCAAACGAACAACAGCGGCAGCAACTGGAAGAAACGATGCGCGCCATTGCGGAGGCGGCGGCCCGTTTTACTACTGCCGATGGCAGCCTGAGCGCGCTGACCCGTTATTTTCTGGACGGCAGCGAATTTCTGAGCCGGATCCGCACCATGGATAATCAGTGGTTTACCGGACACGCCGGCGTCCGCTTTGAACAGGCTGAAATCAGCGACCTGATCCTGCTTTCCGATACCAGCGCCATAGGTAAAATTACCTTTGATTACACAGTGGAAAGCGATGTCTATGAGGATCGTACCTATACCTGCGGGTATCAGATCACACTGGTACAAAACAACGGGCGCTGGGCCGCTGTGGATCTGGTCATCAACAACGATCTCCATCCTGATCACAGCTAAAATCATCTTCTGCGGCAGATGCCGCTTTTTTCCTGTCTTCAGCTATGGTAAAGTAAAATCAGGAAAACAAAGAAACAGGAGGAAAAAGCATGATCGATTATACGGAAGGTTCAGGAAAACAATATCACATCGGCGTTGGACCGGGAGAAGTTGGACGGTATGTGCTGCTGCCTGGAGATCCGAAACGATGCGCTAAAATTGCCGCTCATTTTGACGATCCGGTTCTGATTGCGGATTCCCGCGAATTTGTAACCTACACCGGAAAACTGGACGGAGTGGCCGTCAGCGTCACTTCTACCGGCATTGGCGGCGCTTCGGCCTCCATCGCCATGGAAGAGCTGCATCTGTGCGGTGCGGATACGTTCATTCGGGTTGGAACCTGCGGCGGCATGGCAATGCAGGTTTGCGGCGGGGACGTCGTCATCGCGACCGGAGCTATCCGCTTCGAGGGAACCAGCAAGGAATACGCTCCGATTGAATATCCGGCGGTCGCGGATTTTGAGGTTGTCAGCGCGCTGGCGGAAAGCGCCCGAACGCTGAAGCTGCCTCATCACATGGGTATCGTCCAATGCAAGGACGCCTTTTACGGCCAGCACAAACCGCAGGATCTTCCCAATCACGCCGAACTGGAAAGAAAGTGGGACGCCTGGCTGAGAATGGGCTGTCTGGCCAGCGAGATGGAATCGGCGGCGCTGTTTATTGTCGCCAGCTATCTGCGCTGCCGCTGCGGCTCGGTTTTTCTGACCGTCGCCAATCAGGAGCGGGAAAAAGCCGGATTGCAGAACATTCAGCAGCATGATACCGAAGCGCCAATCCGGGTTGCGATCGAAGCGCTGCGCCTGCTGATCCGCCGTGATCAGCAACGCTGATTCATGTTCTGCTTTATCACCGGGAACCGGGATCGAATCTCGGTTCTTTTTTGTTTACTGCTTCTTGTGAAATGAACGCGACATCAAAAAATCCCCTTCCCGGCAGAACACAGGAAATACGGCAATTTCCCGCTGCCTTATGAAGGGGATTTTCTGATTTCTGTTTTCTTTACGCTTCTTTTTCTTTCAGGCGAAGGATCCGATTCCGCAGTTCTTCCTTCACTTCCAGCACTTCAGCCTGAGCCAGCACCGGCATCAGCTGCGGCGCAATGCCTTTCAGCGGGGCAGCGCTCAGATTCACCCAGCCTTCCAGGGTATTCAGCGCATGCGTACGGCAGCTGACCACCGGACACAGCAGCGCGCACTGCAGAAATTCCGTTCCCTGTCCCGGATAGGCGGCCAGCGCCTGAACAAGCGCCGCCAGGGCGTGATAGGACTGATACTCTTTTCCCAATCCCAGCACATCCGAAGGACCGCTGGCCATCTGGCTCAGCGGCAGCGCCTGTTTGAATATCGCAAGAATGGCGTCGACGTCCGGCTCGGAAAGCATCAGCCAGCGAACGGTCATGCAGTGCTCGATAGGATCCTGTTTCAGCCAGTCCATGGCTTTCTGCGCGTAGGGAATTCCCAGCTTGACGGCTTCTTCAAAACCATTGCCCTGTTCCATCGCCTCGCTGACAGCCAGATAGCTGGCCGACGACTGCAGCAATTCCGTCAGCTTTTGTTTCAGTGCAGGATACTCTTTCTTCTCACGCTGGATATACTGCATGATCGCGATCAGATTGCGGACTTCCGTCAGAGTTCTTGTCTGACGCCGGGCTGCCTGTTGCGGATAACGTTCCAGCAGTTCTTCTTTCTTTGAATAAGAAGAGATTCCGGCTACCGGACCTTCCGCCATCAGCCCGTCAACGATCCGGTTGATTCCCTGCCAGTCCTGATCACTGATATCCTCTTTTGCCAGCTGTTCGGCCAGTTCAGCCTTTTCCGCAACCGGCAGCGCCGAATAAGCGGCCGCTACCGTATTTTCACAGCCATAATCCAGCAGCCACTTGCGGATCAGCCGGTTTTCCGGTTCAATCTGCGCGACGCAATGAATTCTGCCCCATCCTCGAACCTTCTGGACCAGGTCAAACATTTCATCGTTGGCATGACTCCAGTTCCGCATTACAAACAGACAGAACAACGTCAGTTCGTCGCTCAGCGCCAGTGTCCGGACAATCTGCTTCAGCTGCGGCTGACCGTCCGTGTTCATCATTTCCATCAACGCCAGTCCCAGCTTCACCATCTCCGGCAGGCTGGAAGTCATCAGGCAGCCGATGGCGTAGCGGGAAAGCGCTCCCGGATCCAGCTGGCTGCGATGAGCGGCAATCCACTTCTGCAGATCATCGATCACTTCAATCATCGCATGCTGTTTCAAAAAGGCGCTGATCCGGCGGGCGCCTTCCTGTTGCTGTCCGTGGCAGAGCTGCTGCAGCGCCTCGGTGAGCTCGGTGATCGGCACCGGTTTGATCTCAGTATGATATAGTTTGATGCCATCCAGCGCGCCGTCGGCAAAGACCAGTCTGTTGGGCGTTTTTTCCTTAGGCAGAGCAAAGCCCGGGGGAAGGGTTCCCTCCGGTGTCCGGGCTGCAGCGATGCGCTGCAGCAGCGGCTGATCCGCCGAATTTTCCTGTTTGTTCATCCGTTCTCAGTCCTTTTCTGTTTTCCTGTTCATTGTAACATAATTTTCGGTCTTCCCCTACTGAAAACGGGTTGATTTCATTTCGCCTGCTTCTTCACACACTTCATCGATTCAAAGGCGCCGGTCGCCGCCCATCCCAGACACAGTCCGCTGATCATCCGTACCAGCAGACTCTGACCGGAAGAAAAATCCGGGAGCAGAATCCCCAGAATCATGCCCATCAGCGCGCCGGCCAGCGGGATCCACGACCGGCTGAACTGTGGAAATAGCGTCTTGACCAATTCGGCACAGACAAAAACACAGCATGCGATCAGAACGCCGTTGCCAAGCAATAGCTGATGCATCAACGCTACGATTTCTTCCATTGTTTCATCTCTTTTCTGTCATTGCCACTATACGAAAAAACGAGCCGCATTATGACTCGTCCTGGTGTTCCTTGTGTTCTTTATCAAAAAGAGGACTGTTAAAAAACTCTCTGACCGAAATTCCTACCGCATCACAGATTCTGACAATCGTCTTCATCTCGATGTTGCCGTTTTTCTCCGTATTAATCCGGCTCAGAGTCCCTTTGTTGACGCGGCTCTGTTTAGCCAGGCCGTTGATCGTCAAACCATAAATCTGCAGAATTTCCCGCAGGCGCCGTCTGAACGCTTTATTCAGCGCGTCATTTCTGTCTGAAGGTGATGATTCCTTATCTTTGATTTCCATAAATTTCCTCTTTGATCCGGTTGAATGTTACCATTATAATGTGGCAAATCCCGTTATATAAGACTTGCAATTCAAGTTGTCAGGTGTTTATTATAAACAACACTTTTGTTATAATAATTTTGAAATCAACTGGCAAAGGAGGAACCGTCATGATTTCCTGCAGCGGCTATATGGAACTTCTCAGGATGAAAAGAAATCTGCTTTCCATCATCCGGAGTCAGCATATCAGCTGGGAGTCCCTTTCGTCGCAGACAGGAATCAGCAAAAAACGTCTGAAAACCATTTTTTATCAGACCTGCAATTTCAGCCTTGCAGAACTGGCTGACATTGCGGAAGCTGCTGATCTGTCATTAAAAGAATGCTTTCCGCAGGAATGAAAAGAAACTAAGGGCCCTTAGTTCTCCTTCTCTTTTAATTTGGTCCGAAAATGGTAAAGCCGTAGGTCGCCATTACCGGAGCCGCTACCGGAGCTGTCATCAGCGGGGCAATCAGCATCAGACCGATCAGTAATTTTTTCATCATCTCTGTCCTTTCTATTGAGGACAAACGTTTGTCTGACTTCATTATAAAAGCCCATAACGGGATTCTCAATGAAAGTCCTTTCGGAAAAAAACTTCTCAGACTGCATCAACCTACTCTTTTCAGTGCGTTTCCTCCTTGATTTTACGAAAGAAGGGGTAATCTATGACTCTGAGCCGGGAAAACAGGCTGCAGGCCGCCGTGATACGCAAACGAAGACTGGAGCTGAAGTGGAAGCAGGAAGCGTTCGCTGCGACTCTTCCGGTTTCCCTTTCTTATTACAGTGAAATGGAAAGAGGACTCTGCCCCATTCCTGAAGATCTTCTGCCTCTGATCAGAAAACAGCTGCGTCTGCCTCAGCCGAATTCCCACTGGATCGAAGAAATCCAGACGCTGCTGGAACTCATTCGTCACAAACTGTATTCCTGCGCTTTTGAACAGGCCGGTCTTCTGATGGAAAAGGCTCTGGCTGAGAAAAACAGAATTGACCATTCCGTCCTGTTTCTGGATTTTGAGCTGACCCGGCTCATCTGGTCGGTGAGCTGCGCTCCCCGTGAAGAAAAGAAACGTATTGCCCTGATTGAACGGTATGCCGACTGCCTGTCCGAAGAACAGCGCTACGTTTTTCAGCTTTATCAGGGAATTCTGTACAAAGCGCTGCATCAGCCGGAAAAAGCGGAGAAACAGTTTCAGACGCTGCTGAACGGCCACTGTCATTTTCGTTATTACACAGAACTGCTGTACTATCATGCCGCCATTGCTGAAATTCAAAAAGGAAACTATGTCACCGCCATGATCTACAATCAGCGCGCGGAACAGGCTTTTACTGCCGAAGCCAATCTCTATCGCCTGGCCTACACACTGATGCACGAAGCGATCATTTACACGCATGAGCATCAGTATGCCAAAGCGGAACAGCTGTATTGCCGGCTGCTGGAACAATGCGGCTCTGCCCTTCCCGACAAGGTTTTCAACTCCCTGATCGGCAATGCCGGTTACAGCTGTCTGCAGGCAGGCCATTATTCCAAAGCCCTGAATCATTACCGAAACCTGAAGGCCGGGTGGGAAGTCTTCCCTGAACTGTTTTTCGGCATAGCCTGGTCTTTGCTTCAGACTGATGCGACAGAAGAGCTGCATCGCTTTCTTGACCGATACCGAACCGTTCCCAAAAACAAATTCATCGATGATGTGCTGGAAATCATTGAAATGCAAAGCCACCCGGGACAGGAAAAAAGAATGGAATCCAAACTGAAGCGCTGTGAACGATATCTGCTTAGCGAAGGCAGTGAGGAAAGTATCGTTTTTGTCTATGAACAGCTGATCCGATATTATGAATCACGCTCAGTCGTCAGGCAGAACCGGTATCTGAAAAAACTGGCCGGGCTGAAACAGCGAGGTTATCACTATGGCGAACGATGAGCTCCTGAATCAGATTCACTCCGAACTGATTCTCCTGCGCCGGCAGCTTCACCAGCACCCCGAAGACTGGACGGGACTGTACCGGCTGCATGACCGTTTTCCTTTCAATTCCAGTCTGGATGCGCTGCGATCGCTTCTGCTGGACGACGGCTATGATACTGCCACGCTGGCCAGAATCCTTGAAACCGAACATCTGGCCTGCAGACAGCGTTTTCCGTCTTCTTCATCGGATCAAAAATAATCCATTGCACAACATCATCCTGCTTTGAAGCTGTTTGAAAAGAAAATGGGCGTTCGGCCCATTTTCTTTTCTGTTTTCAATTGTTTCAGCGCATGTAATACGGCTTGACGTAGGCAGGAATTCCGTTTTCGTAAATAATAACCGGACTGCCCTGAATCAGCGGTCTCAGATACTGATACGCTTCTTCGGTAATTCCCTTGTAATCAGGCAGAATCCATTCCTTCGGGAAGCCCTTGACAAAGTTGGCGACTTTGTTCGCTTCGATCGCGAAGAATTCCACATCATACTCCGGCTGATCTTTCCGCTTTACGCCGACCATCTTGCCGGTAAAGGTCTTATCCGCCGAACGCATATGAGCGGACATTCCCAGACGGAACGATTCCTCAACATCGACCAGCGACTGCTCGGACGCATGGCAGCGCTGCGCTGTGGACAGATCCTGCACCTTGCAGCGGGAAGCCACGCCAGATTCCAGAATCATGTTCTTGACCGCATTGCCGGCTCCGCCCAGAACGGCATGACCAAAGCCGTCGTTCTTCGCTTCGCCCGCCGCCAGATACGTTCCATCCGCATAACGGCATCCTTCGGAAACGACGACATAGCACTTGTTTTTGGCTTCGATGCACTTCTTTACCTGAGCCAGAAAGTTTTCCTTATCGAAAGCCTCTTCCGGCAGAACAACCAGATCCACGATGCCGCTCAGGCAGGCGCTGGCTGCCAGCCATCCGGCATCACGACCCATCGTTTCAAGAATGAAGACTTCCTGACGGGTATATACGTTGACATCCAGCCAGGTCTGCATCGCTGTGGTGGCAATGAACTTGGCGGCACTGGCAAATCCCGGGCAATGATCCGTATGCACAAGATCGTTGTCCACGGTTTTCGGACAGCCGACAAACCGACGGCCGGTAATGCCGTGTTTCTCCGCATATTCACTCAGCGCGGCAACGGTATCCATGGAATCATTGCCGCCGGTATAGAACAGCGTTTCAATGTCATATTTCTCCATGATCTTGAACAGCTTTTCAAAATCTTCAACGTTATCTCTTTTCAGCTTGTAGCGGCAGGATCCCAGCGCGCTGGACGGGGTCTGTCTCAGAATCCGGTTTTCCTGTTCGCTCATATGGGTCAGATCGACCAGTCTTTCCTGAAGAATGCCTTCAATTCCATTCAGGCCGCCATACACGATATCATAGATCGGATTCATCTGATTCGCTTTGACAACTCCGGCAACCGTAGCGTTAATTACGGATGAAGGTCCGCCGGACTGGGCAACTAAACAATTCGCCATAGTTTACAATTCCTCCTGTATGTGCAACTTTTGCCATCTCATTATACTATAGAAAACGGGCAAACGCCATTCCCTGACAGAAAAAAAGGCCGAAATTTCGGCCTGATTTCTCTTGCGGTAATTACTGAATCGCCTGACGGACAAAGCCCTCGCTGCGCTGCAGGCGGCTTTCCGCTTCTTCTTTGGTGCAGCCGGTCAGAATCATGACAATCGCCACCTTCGGATAATTTCCGGACGCTTCGTACATTTTCTCCGCAGTCTGATAATCGCAATCCGTCGCCATCATGATGATACGCTTGGAACGCTCAATCAGTTTCAGATTCGTCGCCTTGACGTCAACCATCAGATTGCCGTACACCTTGCCATAGCCGACCATGGACGCAGTGGAAATCATGTTCAGAATCAGTTTCTGGCAGGTTCCGGATTTCAGACGGGTAGAACCAGTCAGCACCTCCGGTCCGGCATCCACTTCAATCGCGATGTCCGCATGTTTTCCGATTTCGCTTCCCTTGTTGCAGGCCACCGATACAGCCGTCGCTCCCAAAGAACGGGCATAATCCAGACCGCCGATCACATAAGGTGTTCTTCCGCTGGCAGCAATGCCGCAGACAACGTCCTTTTCCGTCAGATTCTGATCTGCCAGATCCTGCCGTCCCAATCCGGCGTCATCTTCCGCACCTTCTACCGCGGTCAGAAATGCTCCCGGACCGCCAGCCAGCAGACCGATGACCTCATCCGTCGTACCAAAGGTCGGCATGCATTCAGCCGCGTCGATGACTCCCAGCCGGCCGGAAGTTCCCGCTCCCATGTAAATCAGCCGGCCGCCGTTGCGCAGCGCCTTGATGATGGCCTTCACCGCCGCTTCAATCTGCGGAATCGCTTCTTTGACAGCCTCTGGAACCTTGTGATCTTCTTCGTTCATGATCTGTAACAGCTCCCGGGTGGAAAGCGTATCCAGATTCATCGTTTTTTCGTTTCGGCGTTCGGTTGTCAGATGATTCAGTTTTACTTCAGACATATCAGTAACTCTCCTTTTTCCTTCAGATTCATTATAGCTTTTTGACAGGACTTGGACAAGGGGATTCCCTTATTCTCCTTCCAGACATGCCTCCCAGCGCTGCATCAGATGTTCAATCTCATTGTGCAGATCATCGATCTGGGAATCCAGTTCGTTCATTTTCCGGTAATCATGGTAGTATTCCGGATCAAAGCGCTTTTCGCGCAGCATTTCCAGTTCCTCTTCTTTCTGAGCGATCTGTTTTTCCAGCCGGGCAGCCTCTCTGGCGTTGGGATTGCGTCTTTCTTTCGTGCGCGGCGCTTCCTTTTCCGCCGGCGGCGGTGTTGTCTTTTCCTGATGCTGCTGTTCCAGCTGCTCGTAGCCAAACGGAAAATACGTTGTCGTTCCATCCGCATTGATCTGCAGGATCGCCGTGGCGATTTTCTGGATGAAATACCGGTCGTGCGAGACAAACAGAATCGTTCCCGCAAAACCGTTCAGCGCCTCCTCCAGCGCTTCCTTACCGACAATATCCAGATGATTGGTCGGCTCGTCCAGCAACAGAAAGTTTGCCTGTTTCAGCATCAGCTTGGCCAGTGACAGACGAACCTTTTCCCCTCCGGAGAGCACATCAACCGTCTTGAACACCTCGTCACTGCTGAAAAGAAACGATCCCAGCAGGGTTCTGATCTGCGTGCGATCCAGCTCCGGCGCGTCGTCCCACAGTTCTTCCAGCACGGTTTTTCCCGATGAAAACTGCGCCAGCTGCTGATCAAAATATCCGGTTTCAATCTGATATCCATACAGGAAATCCCCGCCCAGCGCCGGCAGATCCCCCACCAGCGTTTTCATCAGCGTGGATTTGCCGCAGCCGTTGGGACCGATCACCGCAATTCGCTGACCGGAAAGAATCTGTAACGTCACACGGCAAAGCGGATGATCATACCCCACAGCCAGATCTTTCATCTCCAGCACTGTTTTACCGCCTTTCAGCCGCGGCACAAAATGGGCGGTAAAGCTGCGGTCATCGCTTTTCTGGGGAGCCTCAATCTTCTCCATCCGCTGCAGCATCTTGATCCTGGACTGCGCCATCGCCGCCTTGGTCGCCTTGTAGCGAAAACGATCGATCAGTTTCTCCATCCGTTCGATTTCTTTCTGCTGACGGGCATAGGCCTGCTGCTGACGCTGCAAATCCTGCTGTTTCTGCTTCTGAAAGCTTGTGTAATTGCCGGTATAGCGTTTCAATGTTCCGTATTCCAGCTCCACGACCACTTCCGCAATGTGATCCAGAAACATCCGGTCATGCGATACCAGCACGATCGCGCGGCTGTAATGCTTCAGATACCCTTCCAGCCATTCGATCGTTTCCAGATCCAGATGATTGGTCGGCTCATCGAGCAACAGAATATCCGGCTTGCTCAGCAGCAGCTTGACAAACGCCAGACGCGTTTTCTGTCCGCCTGACAGCGTATCGATGCGCCGCTGCAGCTGGTCTTCACGGAAACCGAATTTCGTCAGAACGGTCATCATTTCAGAATGCCATGTATAGCCGCCCGCTTGCTCGAAGCGGGTTTCCAGTTCGGCATAGCGATTCATCACCGCTTCGCTGTAATCGGTCGCCATCGTTTCCGTCAGCTGATCCAGCTGCTGCTTCATGCGCTGAAGCGGAGCGAATACCTCTTCCAGATCCGTCTGGATTGTCCGGCTCTCATCCGCAAACGTAGTCTGCGCCAGATACCCGATGCGCAATCCGGCAGAGCGGTGAATTTCTCCTTTGTCCAGCTCCAGCTCACCTGTCATGATTTTCAGCAGCGTGGATTTGCCGCTGCCGTTGCGGCCAACCACCGCTATTTTCTCGGTTCCCCGAATTTCAAACTGAATATCTTCAAAGACCGTTTCCACGCCGAAAGATTTGCTTCCCCGGCTGATCTGATAAAGCATGATTTCTCATCTCCTTTGACTGAGGAGCTCCATGATGGTAACCAGGACGGTTTCACTGCGTTGAGCTCAGACGCAGCGCCTGGGCTATTCCCTGTGCGATCGCACTGGCAATTTCGTCCAGTTCACTCTGCCACACTGCCGCATCCTGCGGGTTGCTGACAAAAATAGTCTGAATGATCAGCGTCTGCATACCCCAGCGGTTCTCCGCCGCAAACGCAGTGTTTTCCATGGAAGCCTCGGAAAACGTGGCGGCGCCCAGAATCCGCCCGCCGGATTCCCGGATCATCTTCTGTCCGTCATAAAGCGTTCCATCCACGCCGACGCTGGTCCCGCTGGCCGATCCGGTGCTGTCCTGGGCATAGATCAGCGAGGTGTTCTCCACCAGACTTTTCAGTACTGTGGAAGCCATCCGGCTGGAAGAAAACGACGAATAGACGATATCCGTACCGCGCAGCTGCATATTGATGGCGCTTTTCATTTCCAGATCAAGATAATACCGGGCATGAGCGCTGTAGGCGCGATCCAGCCGTCCGTCTTCTCCATAACTGTTGACGACTTCGTCCTGCTGGCGGGTCAGCTCCACCTTCAGTCCCAGCTTTTCCAGCTCTTCTTTCAGTTTTTCCGCCAGCCGGTAATTCTCCAGATACGCTTCCAGTCCGTTACCGTGAACGCCCCGGTCAGTATATCCGTTATCCTGATTCATTCCGCCCGGATCGATCATGATATCGACATAATCCTGGGGCTGAGCCTCTTCGCTGACCTGCAGAAACAGATAATTCTGATCCAGAAACGGCGTGGTGTCCGTTTCATCATCAAAACGATTCTGATCCGCGATCAGTTCGATTTTATGATTGGTTCCATTGCGGGTTACCGTATAAAAAACATCGTTCAGCTTCTGCTGGGATACGACTTTTTTCTCCTTCAGATCTTCCATGATGTACACCTGATAAAAGCCGGGATCCAGATCCTCCAGCGGGATCTGACCATCCGCCTGTTTTTCCATCATGTAGACAAAATCCAGTCCGCTGCACAGATTGCGCAGAATTACCATTTTGCCGGCAAACCGGTCGCTGGTATTTTTATTATACATCTCATGATAAAGATTCAGTGTTTCTCCATAAAACAGATAATCCGACAGAGTCAGCAATTCTGTCTGTTCCTGCTGAGCCTGCCCCAGCAGTTCATGGGTCTGCAGATTGCTCAGCCCACAGACACCATACGTGTTTACCTGCCGCTGCTGACGGTTTTCCAACACATGCTGAATCCCGAAAACAACGGCGCAGCAGACAAGAAAAAACAACAGGAAAGAACGCCAGCGCAGCCGCGATCCCCGCGGCACATAACTGCGGGATCTTCTAGTCATGATTCACGCTCCTTCTCACAGCCGGATATCCACGATATGCTTCGGTCTGCGCTCCTTTTCCGGCGGCAGCGTCATGTAGCTTGGCGCAATGGCGGTACACAGATACTCATGCGGATGACGGGCAATCGGCAGCAGTGTGTCTTCAAAAGGCACATACTGCACAGGATAAATATCGTCGATATTGAACACAAACGGCTCCAGCGGATTCTTAAAAGTCCAGGTCAGATCAAAACCAATCCGAGAACTGCCTTCATTGAGTCTGCCATACAGCCGGGCGTTGGAAACAAGCCAGCGTTTGAGAAACACCGGATTGATTCCCAGATTGTCCGAAACGATGATCATCGGCATGATCAGCTGATTGAGCAGCCGCAGCGGCAGATCCAGCACCCGGCTGGATGAACAGTAATCATAGACAAAAACATCGATAAACAAGCCGTCGCATTCCGTACAGCGATTGGCCAGCAAGGTGTTTACTTCCTTGACGTACGTTCCCTTCTTGCGGATTTTCATCGCCGGAATCAGCGGGTTATAGCGCTTGTCCGTATCAAAGCACTGAAACATGTATTCCTGCGGCAGATCTTGCTTCAGCGCCAGAATAAAACGCCGGTAATCCTGCTCCATCATCGCGATGTCGGCGTCGTCGTCCCAGGGAATAAATCCCTGATGACGCACCGCTCCCAGCGCACTGCCGCCGTTAAGAAAATACGGAATGTTGTATTTACGGCAGATCTGATCGATCATCTTCAGCATTTCCAGAAGCACCTGATGAACATCCGCCACGGTAATTTCCCTGCCGTTTTCATCGACTTTCAATACGTATTTTTCTTCCATGTCATCACATCCTACGCTTTATTATAAAAGAAAGAGAGGGCAACCTCAACCATTGTTTTCCCTCTCCTTTTTAAAATCGCTTCAATACGAGACGTCCGCCATCCTCTGTCTTGGAACAAATTCAGCGGACATTGTCGTTCGGATCCCAAACACCGATCAGAACAGCAGGTTTTTCGGCGTGCGGGCGAACGGAATGACATCCCGAATGTTCTGCATTCCCGTCACATACATGATGAACCGTTCAAAGCCCAGTCCGAATCCGGCATGCTGACAGCCGCCGTAGCGTCTCAGATCGAGATACCACTGCAGCCCTTCCTGATGAACGCCCATCTCCTCCATCCGCTGCTGCAGAATTTCCAGACGTTCCTCACGCTGCGATCCGCCAACCAGTTCGCCGACCGCCGGCACCAGAAGATCGCAGGCGGCGACGGTTTTGCCGTCCTGATTCAGACGCATATAGAAGGCCTTGATGTCTTTCGGATAATCAATCAGAAATACCGGTCCCCTGACCACTTCCTCGCACAGATAGCGTTCATGTTCCGTGTTCAGATCCATTCCCCAGTGTACCGGGTTCTCAAATTTTCTGTTCGCATGGGTCAGATGCTCAATCGCTTCCGTATAAGTCATGCGCACAAAATCACTGTTCAGCACATGATCCAGACGATCCAGCAGCGTCTTGTCGATGAACTGATTGAAGAATTTCATTTCTTCCGGACAGTTGTCCAGAACATACTGAATGCAGTATTTAACCATGTCCTCAATCAGATCCATGTCGTCATCCAGATCCGCAAACGCAATTTCCGGTTCCACCATCCAGAATTCGGCCGCATGCGTCGTCGTATTGGAATTTTCCGCCCGGAAAGTCGGACCGAACGTATAGACATCGCGAAACGCCATCGCAAACGCCTCCGCCTGCAGCTGTCCGGAAACGGTCAGACTGGCTTTTTTGCCGAAAAAATCTTTTTCATACTCGCCGTCTTCACGCGTTGTCACCGTAAAGACTTCACCAGCCCCTTCTGCATCGTTGCCGGTGATGATTGGCGTATTGACGTACACAAAGCCCTGATCCTGAAAGAACTCATGAATCGCCATGGCCAGAACCGAACGGACGCGGAATACCGCGTTGAAGGTGTTGCTGCGAGGGCGCAGATGACCGATTTCCCGCAGATATTCAAAGGAATGACGTTTTTTCTGCAGCGGATAACTGTTGTCGCAAGCTCCTTCCAGGACGATTTCCGTAACCTGAATTTCAAAAGGCTGCTTGGCCTGCGGCGTCAGTACAACCTTGCCGGTCACGGTCAGCGCCGTTCCGGTAAGATATTTGGATACGCTGGCAAAATCTGCCAGATCGGCCGTGTACACCAGCTGCGCATTGCGGAAATACGTTCCGTCATTGAGTTCGATGAACCCGATGGAACCGTTGTTGCGGTTGGTTCTGACCCATCCCTGCAGCTGGGCGTATTCAATCTGATCGGTTTCCAGATGACTGCCTGAACAGGCCAGTTCGTAAAGTTCTCTGACGGTCATGAATGTAAGCATAGTGTTCTCCTTTTCTTCTTTCTCTCATAAAAAAACGTTCCCCGCAAGGAACGTTACAGAAACGTGGTGCCATCCTCTTTCGCCGCGGCGCTGGCCGTGACCTCAGGGGGCGTTAACGCCGCCGACGGGACTGTCTACTGAACTTTCTCCAGTCCGGTTCCGAGAGTGTTCCGGGTTCCTGTCCTGAACGCCGGCTTTCACCCGCTCCGGCTCGCTGTGCTTCAGTGTGAGGATCGTTCTCTCTTCTCAACCTTTATTTTTTCATGTTGTTCGTCTCAAAAACAAGTTCCTGAATGGTCGAAACGACATCAATCGGTTTGACCAGGATGCCCTTGGGTACCTGAAAATGCTCATGGGTAAAATCGACAATTCCAGTAATTCCGTTTTCAATCAGACGATCAGCCGCTTCCTGGACATTGGAGGAAACGCACAGAATCGCAATTCGGCAGCCCTCCGGTATCCTGTCTTTCATCTCATCCACGTGATAAACAGGTATCGGGGTTTTTCCCACGGCTTCCGGACGGATGTCAAAAGCACAGACGATTTCACCGACGACGTGATTCCAGCGGTTGTAGTTCATTAGCGCTTTCCCGAGGTTTCCTGCGCCTACCAGAATGATTTTCTCATCGAACCCCATACCGAGCTGTTCGTTGAAAATTTCGATCAGGCGGTCAACGTCATAGCCGTAACCTTGTTTTCCCAGTGATCCGAGAAAGGAAAAATCACGCCGGATCGTTGTGGATTCAATAGCTACGTATTCCGAAAGCTCCTTGGACATGATTCGGGTCACTCCCGAATTCTTCAGCTTGCGCAAAGCTTTCAGATAGATTGGATAACGCTGCAGTGTAGCCTTGGGGACTGACTTGACTGGCATAATATCAACCCCTTTTGCACTATTCTAGCACACTTGATCCGAATTGTGAACAATTTAATGAATTGAACTTTCTTAAAATTCCAGCGACGGGGAAGCGGACAGATCCCAATCGCCGCGCACACCGTGACAATACGCTGTCCAGCCCGCCGCGCCAATCATTGCGGCGTTATCGGTACAGCACCACAGCGGCGGAATGGTCAGATGGACCTGCGGTGTTTCAAGAATCTGCTGCTGAATCATTTCGCGCAGCCGGGAATTGGCCGCCACGCCGCCAGCCAGAACAAGCTGCCGCGGCTGAAACTGCCGGACCGCCGCCATCGTTTTCTGCAACAGCGTCTGCAGAGCGGCTTCCTGGAAGGCAAAAGCCAGATCCTCATTGCGGATGGATACTCCTTTTTTCCGCTCACGCTCAAGCAGCTGCAGCACCGCGGATTTCAGTCCGCTGAAGGAAAAATCCAGCGGTTTTTCAGTTCGAGGTTTGGGCAGCATATAATACGGATGTCCCAGGCGGGCTGCCTTATCGATCGCCGGACCGCCGGGATACCCCATTCCCATCACCCGGGCCACTTTATCAAAGGCCTCGCCAATCGCATCATCCTGCGTCGTTCCCAGAATTTCAAAAGACCATTCGTCTTTCATCCAGACCAGTTCCGTATGTCCGCCGGAAACCACCAGCGCGATCAAAGGGAAACGCAGTTCGTCCACAAAGCGGTTGGCATAGATATGACCGATGATGTGATGAACCGGGACCAGCGGTTTGTCATAATACCAGGCCAGCGCTTTGGCTGCCTGGACGCCGACATGCAGTGAACCGATCAATCCCGGCCCCTGAGTTACCGCTACCGCAGTAATTTCATCCATGGAAACCTGTGCCTGCTGCAGCGCTTCCTCCACCACTACGGAAATGTTTTCGATATGGATGCGGGATGCAACTTCCGGAACCACACCGCCAAATTTGCGATGAACGTCAATCTGAGAAGAAACGACATTGGAACAGATTGTCCGTCCTTCTTCAACAACCGCTGCCGCCGTTTCATCGCAGCTGGATTCAATCGCGAGAATCAGATTTCGTTTCATAGCTCTCCTCCTAACGGCCTCATCATCAGATAAGCGTCTTCATGATTATCCTGATAATAGCTTTTTCGTACATGGATTGTCTCAAAACCCATTTTTTTATACAATGTCTGCGCCGGCAGGTTGCTGACGCGAACTTCCAGCGAAATCATTTCACATCCGCACTCCTGCGCAGCCTGAAACAGCCGCTGCATCAGACGTGTGGCCCAGCGCTGACGGCGATAAGGTTCGTCAACGCCGATCGTCGTAATCTGAGCCTGATCGAAGGTCGTCCAGACGCCGGCATACCCGATCAGCTGCCCCCGTTCGTCTTCTGCCACAAACAGATGCGAATACGGGTTCTCCTGCAGCTCATAACGAAAACTGTCCCTGGGCCAGGGAGAGGAAAACAGCCGCTGTTCCATCTGGGATACCGCAGCGATATCCGCCATCGTCATTTCCCGGATCATCCTTTTTTCACCAGATATTCATCCGCGGATTTCATATATTCCGGTACCAGCAGATGAACGTTCTCGACCCGCTGCCAGCGCGGACGGGAAAGCAAAAACGAGCGAGACAGATCCGGATAGAAATCCGGCTGTCCTAACAGAGACAGATCGCCCAGCAGCTGCCGCTGCACGCCATCGCTTAGCCGTACCTGAATCTGTTCCAGCGGAAGAACCTGTTCCTTTTCTATCAGTCTGCCATTTTCCAGCAATCCCAGATAAGCCCGGTGACTGCGGGCATCCAGCACAACCGCCGCCCTCTCTATGCCAGCACCGATCAACTCCATCGTCGGTAATGAATACAGCGGCAGATTCGCCGTCGCACAGATCACCTTGGCGATGGTCATTGCGATCCGAACGCCGGTATAACTGCCTGGACCGCGGGTTACAACGACCTGACCGATCTCTTTCGGCTTGAGTCCGCATTGTTTTAACAGCTCATTCAGCTGCAGAAAAATCATTTCTGACTGTTTTTTCCAACAGGAAAGAGAAATTCCCGCCAGCCATTGCTCATCACGAAGCAATGTCAGCACCAGAAACTGGTGACTGGTATCCATACACAGCGTAATCATTGCAATTCCTCCAGCATCGCATAGTATCGTTCATTGGTTGTTTCCATCACAATTTCCCGCTCATCCTCGCCATGTCGGCGCAATGTGATCTGCAGCGGCTGAGCCATGTCCAGCTCCAGATATTCCGGCCATTCGATGACACTCAATCCATCCGTACCGATCATTTCTTCAAACCCCAGATCCTGATGTGTCCCTTCCAGCCGATAAGCATCGAAATGATACAACGGTAATCGTCCCTGGTAGATTTTCAGTATCGTAAAGGTAGGCGAACTGACTGTACGGGTAATTCCCAGGCCGCGGGCAATCCCCTGTGTCAGCGTTGTTTTTCCCGCGCCCAGATCCCCGCTCATCGTCCAGATCATCCCCGCCTCAGCCAGCTTGCCCATCTGTTCTCCAAGTGCTTGAGTCTGCTGGCGGGAACGTGTTATCCATTCTCGTTTCATCGTTTCACTTCCTTTGTCATCATACGCCTGATTATTATAGCACATTTGCCTTTGCTCACGGTGAGAAAGCATCGTTGTGCTGACAGAAAAAAAACAGCCATACAAAAGAAAACCCCTTCCACATTCTGGAAAGGGGAGAAAGACCTGGCAACGAGCTAGGTTGACTATGGCAGGCATAGCTAGGATCGCCGCGGAAATGCTTAACTTCTGTGTTCGGGATGG
>CAJFOC010000062.1 GCA_904395815.1 uncultured Holdemania sp. | reverse complement strand
CTCCACACATTTGATTTTGAATTCATAACTGTACTTCATCTAAAAACCCCCTCCACTGGGTTTGTCCAGTAAAGGGGGTACATATCAGAAAGCCCCCTCTTCCATGCACTGGCGGGTCAGCTCTTCCATTTTCTGCAGTTCTTCCTCACTCGCCTGCCGGCAGCAGTCCAGTCCCATAACGGCAGCGCGGATCGCGCTGTAACCGGCCAGCGACGCAATGTTGCCATCCAGCGGCTCACGGCTGCAGCGATCCAGATATTCGCCAAACGAGTGCCAGTCCATCTCAATCCCATATTCTTGCTTCAGCGCCTGCGCTGCCTTCTGCTTTGGCAAAAGCAGCTTGTTCATCTGAAAATACGACGGTTCCGCCGCAAACGCCACCCGCGTGTCAATGATCGCGCTGCGATAACATTCATCCCCCACCGGGCCATAGGAATGACCGCAGTTGCCGCCGATCACCGTCGTTACCCCCTGCATCAGATAGTTTTCCATCGACGGGGCAAACAGTACCGACAGATCCGCGTGAGAATGCGGATCGATGAATCCCGGCGCCACCCATTTGCCCTGTGCGTTGAATTCCTGTTTTCCCTGCTGCTGCGACAGATCTCCGATGGCCGCGATTCTGTCCCCCACAATTCCGATATCCGCGCTGTACGCTGTTTCTCCGCTGCCATCGGCAATCATGCCGCCGCGGATCAATACATCAAACATGATCCCATGCCCTCCTTTTTTTCATTGTATTATGAAATATATTCACATTCAAGAAAACGTTTTCACGCGATTTGATTTGTGAAATAAAAAAGGATGTTCCGTATTTATCGGTCCATCCTTTTCTTTCTTCTTACTCCTGTCATGTTCAGGCTTCGGGTTACTCTGTCCCATTGCATTTCATCCCGTTCTTCTGTCCATGACTTCTTTTTTCAGCAGCGCTTCTCTCTCACTTTTCCTGTTCTCTTTTTGCTGCGCCTGACTGAATTGTGTCCTGCCTTTCTCAGGCGGATCTTATCCTATTGTGTCCATTGGTCTGCCCTCTCCAGACTCACTTTCTATTCTTTTTTTCTTCTGTTTTTTTGTTTTCAGTTCCCTCTCCCTGTTCTGGTAACAGAGAAGGGAACGGCTCAATATTCGAGCAGTACCTTTTTCATGAGAACCTCCTTCGAGATCTTACGGATCTTTTCTGATCCTCATCTCTTTCTACACCTATATCATACCTGAAAACAACGTGGGAAACAGTCTGTTTTTAACTTTTTTTTCATGGTATAATTAATTTGTTGAGAGTCTGTTATGAAACTGTAAACAAAAGGAACCGGTTCAGCCTGGCCTCTATGGCTTTGGATCTGAACTTTTTTTGTATCCTGGTCTTCTCCATTCTGTCTTTTTCCTGTGATTTTCTGACTGCTGATGAATTATCTTTCACACAAAATGGCGCTGTCTGCCCACTTTTTTCCCATTTTCAGGCTGAATTTTTTGCCAATGAACGAGATTGTGGTAAAATAGAACAAGATTTGAAAACACCAGGTTTTTCCATAGGAAAAACTCTGCAATGAAGGAGACATGAGTGAATGACAGAAGAGAACAGAACGCCTGATCCTCAGGCTTCAAAAAAACGTCAGACCGGCAAAAAAGTCTCGCTGGGAAAGAAGATTGCCATCGCTGTGGTTTACTTTATTCTGATCTGCGGTATTCTTGGAGTGGCAGGAGGCGGATTTCTGGCCTATCAGATGATTCAGGACGCGCCGCAGATGGAACTGAGCGACTTTGAAGGACTGAATTCCACTCAGATTCTGGATAAGGACGGTGAGCTGATCACCGAACTGGGTGCGTATTTTCGTGAGAACATTTCCTATGATGAAATGCCCAACTCTCTGATTGACGCTTTTGTCGCCATTGAGGATTCACGTTTTTTTGAGCATCCGGGGTTTGATATTCCCCGTTTTGTCCGGGCAGCGCTGGAAAATCTGAAGACGATGAGCTTTGGACAGGGCGGGTCCACCTTTACGATGCAGCTGGTCAAAAACACTTATTTCCAGGTGGACGACATGGAAAATTCTACCATTGCGGAAAAATCGATTGACCGGAAGGTTCAGGAAATCTGGCTGGCGCTGAATCTGGAAACGATGATCGACAAACAGGAAATTTTCCAGCTGTACGTTAACAAGCTGAATTTTGGCGGCAACATCCGCGGAGTCCAGAAAGCGGCGCAGTATTACTTCGGCAAAAACGCCAGCGAATTGAATCTGAGCGAAAGCGCGCTGCTGGCGGGCATCATCAACCGGCCCAATGCCTACAATCCTTATTCCAATCTGGACTATGCCACAGAACGGCGCAATACGGTTCTGGACATGATGGTCTACCACGGATACATCACGGAAACGGAAGCGCAGCTGGCCA
Organism: uncultured Holdemania sp.; assembly: GCA_904395815.1. Classification (GTDB taxonomy): domain Bacteria; phylum Bacillota_I; class Bacilli_A; order Erysipelotrichales; family Erysipelotrichaceae; genus Holdemania. The sequence continues at coordinate 57,949 of CAJFOC010000062.1, read as the reverse complement.
AGTCCATCAAGGTGGAAGATCAGCTGGTCGGTGAAAACTTCAGCATCTCCGAAAGCGGGGGCGCTTATCAAAGCTACATCGACGCAGTCATTGACGAAGTCAAAACAATTACCGGCAAGGATCCGGCGTTGACGTCGATGACGATCTATACCAACATGGATCGCGATATCCAGACGCAGATCGATGAAATTCAAAATGGAACTACCATCGAGTATCCGGATGAGCTGATGCAGGTAGCCATCGTCTCGATGAACAATCAGACCGGTGAAATCTACGGACTGGGCGGGGGCCGCAATTATTCCGGCTCGCGGCTGTTAAACCGGGCGACTTCCCAATACAAGCAGCCAGGATCCGCGGTCAAACCGTTTCTGTCCTACGCTCTGGCTTTTGAACATCTGGGCTGGGCTACCGATCACGTTGTGACCGACCGTCCGATTCTCTATCGCGGAACCAATACGGTAGTCGGCAACTTCGACGGCTCTTACCGCGGGGATGTGACGCTGATGCAGGCGGTTGCGCAGTCGCTGAATACCCCGGCCATTCAGACGCTGCAGGAAGTCATCGATACGGTCGGCCGGTCCACCGTGGTGGAATACCTGCAAGGTCTGGGCTTCTCCCGTGTCACCAGCGAGAATTTTGATACCGGCTATGCGATCGGCGGCTCCTCCTTTGAGGCCAGCGCCGTAGAAATGGCCAGCGCCCATGCGGCAATGATCAACGGCGGCCAGTACATCGAACCGCACACCGTTTCCCGCATCGTCTTCAGCGACGGCAGCGAGGATTATGTTGCCAATTCGCAGCCGGTTCAGGTTATCAGTGAAGAGGCGGCCTACATGTCCAGCATGCTGATGCAGTATTGTGTGGAAGGCCCGTATTACAACTACATGCAAGTTCTGGAACGGGACTATCCGGTTTATGCCAAAACCGGAACTACCGACTGGGGTGAAGACGGCGTACGCTTCGGCATTCCGGAAGGCGCGGCCCGTGATAAATGGATGATTGCTTCCACCTCGCAGGTCACCAACGTAGTCTGGGTCGGCTACGATATGGGCGTGGAAGGAGAAGATACCTATTTCTCCTCTGAAAAAAGCCGGCTGAACATTCCGGGGCAGATCAGCGAACTTTTGCTGGACGCCGCTTACGATGAATCGAATCCGCCGACCGCGCTGGAACGCCCGCAGGGTGTGGAAAACATCACGCATATCATCGGCACCTTCCCGTATGCGGCAGTCGAAGGTGTAGATGGTTCGCTGGCCACTACCGGCTTAATCAAATCCGAATACAACACGCTGGTCTCCCCTTGGAGCAACTCCCAGCAGCAGCTGGAGAGCACGATGAGCGCTTATCTGGACGAATGGGGCGGCCTGACGATCAACTGGGGCGGCTACCGCTGGGATCTGGCAGCCAACCAGAAAGAAATCAGTCTGAATGAAAACGGCGTGTACGTTTACGCGGTAGGTCAGAAACTGTTCGACTGGAGCTGGGTGCTCGGTAATCCGTATTACTATGCCAGCGTTTATGTCAACGGCGCTCTCTACCACGAAATCTCTTCTGACCAGCCGACTTATACCGACTGGGTGGAAGGCGGCGGCAGCATTCAGGTCTGCGGCTATTACGCCTACAGTAATGGAATGCGCAGTGAACAGCAATGCGTCAGCGTGCGATAAAAACAAACCTTCTGAAGATTACCGACTGTCCGGGAAAATTCCCGGACAGTTTTTTTGATCCTCTGTCGTTTTCATTCCGATCCCCAAGACCCGGATTCTTCATTTCTTCCTTCTTCCTCTCCCCAAAACAGCAGGACGCCACAAAAAAACTCTCTTCCGCCGGGAAAAATGCATTTCCTCAAAGCGAAAAAGAGCCTGTTGGCGAAGTTGCTTCAGCCAATTTCCAGATCAGAGTCCCCTCCCCCGGTTACTTCAGAAGCTGACTGACCGCCGCACTGACGGCCTTGCCGTCCGTTCTGCCCTGGAAACGGGACATCATTTCCTTTATCAGCGTCCCCTTATTTTTAACAACCGGCTCCAGCTGCAGCTGAGCCATGACTTCTTCCGCCGCCTGAACCAGTTCCTGCTGCGTCATCTGCCGCGGCAGATACGCTTCAAGAATCTCAATCTTACGCTGAGTCTCTGCAATCAGATCTGTCCGGGAAGCCGGCGTCTGCTGCAAAGTGTCGCGAGTCTGTTTCAGCTCCTTCTGAACATAAGCCAGCTCCTGCTGTTCGCTCAGCGGCTGCCCCGCTTCCTTTTCCGCCAGCGCAATCGCGGCAATCAGCAAGCTGCAGACGCCGTTTTTCACCGTATCCTTTTCCTTCAGCGCAGTCATCTTATCTTTGCGCAATGTTGTCAGCAACGACATGATTCATCCCTTCCTTCTGTCCTCATTATACCCTATTTCCAAAAATTGAAAAGGATTACAGCGTTTGTCTGCGATGCAGCAGCAAATCTTCCATCGTCATCATGCCTGGCTCGCTCTGCGCGATGATCCGTGCCGCTTCCAGAATGCCGCGCGCAAACAATTCCCGGCTGAACGCACGGTGAGTAATCACGATCTGTTCCTGATCGCCATGAAGAATGACGGTATGTTCCCCCGGATTGTCCCGACGCCGCAAAGAAACAATCGGAATCTGCCTGTCCGCATGCTCCTCTTCTCCCTGCCGCAGCGTCTGACGCAGCATCAGCGCGCTGCCGCTGGGACTGTCCTGTTTGTGATCGTGATGCATCTCCACCAGATCGCAATCAAAGAAATCGGCGATCTGTTCCGCGCAGCAGCGCAGCATCCGGTTGACCAGCGTCATGCCGATGGAAAAGTTGCCGGACAGCACCACCGGCACCTGATGCGACCATCGCTGAATCTGCCGTTTCTGCGCTTCGCTGTATCCGGTCGTCGCGATGACCAGCGGAACCGGATGGGATTCCATCGCCCGCGCCAGTACCGGCAGCGCATCCGGATGGCTGACGTCGATGATCACCTCCGGCGGCTGCGGAAGCTGATCGATCTGACGATAAAAGGAAGATCCGATCACCCCAACGCACTGCAGCTGATCCTGCCGGCTGATTCTTTCCAGCAGGCAGCGGCCCATCGCGCCGTAACCGACAATGGCTACTTTCATGTTCTGCCTCCTTCTTTTCAGTGTATGCCCGCGCAAGCCAGTTCAGACTGCCGGTCAGCAGCCCAGATCCCCTGTTGCCTGCCGAATAGGATACCAGTGTAAAGGAGGAATGAACACAATGGGAATGCCTGAAATTCGCAGCAGCAACGTGAGCCGTTCCCAGGCTATCACGGATATTCTGCAGTCGATCGCTCTGGAGGAGGCAGCGCTGGCGCACATCCTCAACGCGGAAGGAGAAAAACTGCAGTGCGCGGTCGCCATGGAATGCATCACGGCGGAAAAGCTGATTGAAGTCAATGAAACCGTCCGGAGTACGATGGAAGCGGCCGCCAAATTCGAACAGGCGCTGCAGGCCAAGCTGGCGGTGCTTTTCCAGGATTGTTACAAATAAGTCCTGAGCGCCATCCTTCCGGCTGACCCGGCCGCAACAGGGAATCTGACAGATGCCGCCGATGATGGCGGTATCTGTTTTTTCTTCTGTTGCCGGTCAGTGACATTGCAGTTTGTCGCAATTTAGGATAAACTGTTCTTCTGAACAACGAGGGAGGGGAAAAATCAATCATGAAACCCAGGGCAAAAAAATTTCTGTCATATTACCGGCCATATCTCGGCTTGTTTGCCGCCGATATGTTCTGCGCGCTGATTGTCGCGGCTATTTCGCTGATCTTTCCGCTGCTGACCCGGTACATCACCAACACTGTGCTGGTGTCTTCGCAATCCGTGCAGCTGGATCTCATCTTTCAAATCGGTCTGTTCATGGTCGCCTTGATTCTCATTGAGCTGTGCTGCAATTATTTCATCACTTACAAAGGACATTCAATGGGCGTGCTGATGGAGCATGACATGCGCAACGAACTGTTCAGCCATTATCAGAAGCTGTCGTTCAGCTTTTATGACGAACAGAAAACAGGACAGCTGATGAGCCGTCTGACCAACGATCTGTTTACGCTGACGGAACTGTATCATCACGGTCCGGAAGATGTCGTCATCTCCATTATCAAATTTTTCGGCGCGTTCTTCATCCTGCTGACCATCAACGTACCGCTGACCTTGATCGTATTCGCGGTGTTGCCGGTGATGCTGGTTTTCGCGCTGTACTACAATCGCAAGATGGAAAAGGCTTTCCGGAAGAATAAGGAGCGGGTTGGCGATATCAACGCCCGCATTGAAGACAATCTGTCCGGAATCCGGGTCGTCAAATCGTTTGCCGGCGAAAACGCGGAAATGAAGAAATTCGAAAAAGAAAACGACCGGTACGTTGCTTCCCGCAAAAACAGCTACCGGATCATGGCCGCCTACCATTCCGGACTGAACGCATTCACAACGCTGATCACCGTCATCGTCATCCTGGCCGGATCCACTTTCATTTCCATGGAATGGATTTTGCTGGGCGATCTTCTGACGTATCTGTTGTACATCAATAATCTCATTGAACCGGTCAAAAAGCTGATCAATTTCACCGAACAGTTCCAGGAAGGGGTAACCGGCTTCCAGCGGTTCATGGAAATCATGGAAATCGAACCGGATATTCAGGATAAAAAGGATGCCCAGCCGCTGCAGATTCGTCAGGGCGCCATTGATTTTGAGGATGTCGGATTTCACTACGCCTCTTCCAGCGATTATGTTCTCCGTCACCTCAGCCTGCATGTAGCGCCAGGAGAAACCATCGCGCTGGTCGGCTCCTCCGGCGCGGGCAAAACCACGCTCTGTTCCCTGATTCCGCGCTTTTATGAAGTCAGCGAAGGCCGTATTCTGATTGATGGCCAGGACATCCGCGACGTCACGATGAAATCCCTGCGCCAGGCTGTCGGTATCGTCCAGCAGGACGTTTATCTGTTTGCCGGCAACGTCATGGATAATCTGCGTTACGGCTGCCCGCAGGCCAGCGATGAAGAAGTCATCGCCGCGGCCAAAGCGGCCAACGCGCATGATTTCATCATGGAACTGCCGCAGGGATACCAGACGGATATCGGCCAGCGCGGCGTCAAGCTTTCCGGCGGTCAGAAACAACGGCTGTCCATCGCCCGGGTTTTCCTGAAAAATCCGCCGATTCTGATTTTTGACGAAGCTACCAGCGCGCTGGACAACGAAAGCGAAAAAGTCGTTCAGCAGTCACTGGAACGTCTGGCCCGCAACCGGACGACCTTTGTCATCGCTCACCGGCTTTCCACCATCCGCAATGCCGGACGCATTCTTGTTCTGACGGAGGAGGGCATCGCCGAGCAGGGAACGCACGAGTCGCTGATGGCCCAAAACGGCGTTTACGCTCATCTGTATCAGATTCAGTTTGAGCGCTGAATTCTGTCATCCATGCCGCGTTTCTGATGCAGACAGCCTCATAAAAATCCGTTATAATAAGGCAAAATACAAGGAGGAATGTCTGTGAATCTGGGAGAATGCCTGCAGAAAGCACGCAAGCAACGCGGTTTTTCTCAACAACAGCTTGCCGATGAACTGGGAGTCAGCCGGCAGACCATTTCCAAATGGGAACTGAATGAAACCCAGCCGGATCTGAGTCAGGCACGAAAACTGGCTGAAGCACTCCATCTGTCGCTGGATGAGCTGACGCATTATGATCCTCAGCTCAGAGAAATCGAACAGGTGATTGAAAAAACCAGTGAGAAAAAACAAAATGAAATCAACTGGACTCAGGTCTGGGCTAAAAAATATCCGGTACTGGCCAGCTATCCGTCTGTCGTCGATACGGCTCCCTACACTGCCGGACTGCAGCAGATGCTGGATACATTACAGCGTGATTATCACTACAATGATCAGGATGCCTTTCTTGTCCTCAAAGACATTCTGGCTCAGATCTGGAATCAGAAAAAGAAACATCGCCAGTCACAATGAGTCTTATACCAAAGCCCCGGAAGGAAAACTCCTCCGGGGCTTTGACTTATGATCGGATTAGCCCTGTAGTATTCCAAATACAGTATGGATCCCTGTTTGCCGTATCCTGTCTCTCATGATTTACTATTATTGTAAAAGTAAAGGCGAGCGAGGGTGTGGATGACAGTGTCAAAAGTATTTATCAAAAACTGAACGAACTTTATTGATAGCTATTTCGTAATCTTCATCGGGTCTTATAATAAAAAGATGGTTGTCAAAATTGCCAAGCCATCTTTTTTCACTAATATCGCTTATATTTCAAGAGTTAGTTCATTTTCCACTGTGCACTCTCGCTTTGTAAATCAACCATCCTTCGATAGATGCCATTCTTCTCCATCAGTTCAGATGGAGATCCTTGTTCAACTACGTGGCCATTATCCAAAACTACGATATGATCCGCTCCGGCTACCGTGCGCATCCTATGTGCAATAACAAGTACCGTTTTGCCTACCAACAAGCGTGAAAGTGCTGCCTGCACCTTTGTCTCGTTCTCTACATCTAATGATGCGGTTGCCTCATCCAACAACACAATAGGCGCATCTTTTAAAAGCGCTCGGGCAATCGAAATACGTTGTCTTTCTCCACCTGATAATTTAGCCCCGTTTTCACCAATTGGTGTGGCATAACCTTGTGGTAGAAGATTGACAAACTCATCACAGTTAGCTGCTTTGGCAGCCGCAAGAACTTCTTCATCACTGGCACCGCGCTTACCTAGACGTATGTTTTCCATTACTGTATCATCAAACAACACGACATCCTGGAATACCATTGAATAGTCGGTTAATAAAACTTCTGGATCGACTGTGGATATATCAACGCCACCCACACAAATATGACCGCTGTCTATATCCCATAAACGTGCTGCCAGTCTTGCACAAGTACTCTTGCCCGAACCAGAAGGGCCAACCAAGGCTGTTACTTGTCCTTCTTTGGCAGTGAAGCTTACATCATGCAATACCTCTTTGTGATCATAAGAGAAACTGACATGGTCAAATACGATATCATGTCCTTGCGGTTTAAAAGTATCTGATCCTGTCGCAATTGGTGTTTCATAGATTTCATTGATACGATCTGCTGATACCTGCGAAACAAACATTTCGGCAATCAAAGCCAAGCTTTGATCAAATGGAGCATACACACGCGTAATGACCAGCAAAAACAAGAACAACAACATAAAGTCGATCTGTCCTGATAAGATCAGGTTTGTTCCTACTAAAATCGTTGTGGCCACCCCTAATCGCATGATCACACTGGCCGCATTGACAAATAATCCTGTTGTGAGTTCACCTTTGATCGTAACCTTTTCATGTTGATCAATCTTTTCGTTTAATCCGCTCAAATATCGTTTCTCTTGATTTGTAGCTCGAATTTCTCTTACATTTTCAAGTGCTTCTTGGATGCCGTCTGATACTCGTATAGCTGCAGCTTTTGTGATTTGTGAACTTCGTGCTGTCAATTTCCGGCTTCCAAATAATAAAGCAAACGCTACCGGTACACCCCAAAGACAGGCAATCGCCAATTTCCAGTTATAGAAAATCAAACAAATCGCAATGATGGCCGTAGAGATATAAGCACCATACAAATATCCCAAAACATGACTCCATACATGCTCCATTCGGTTGACATCTCCCATCAATGTTTCGGTAAGATCGGCCAGATCACGCTTGCCAAAATACCCTAAAGGAAGTTTGCGTAAACGTTCAGCCAGATGAAGACGTGTCGTTTTAACTTCTCCATAAACCAGACCATAGGTCGCTTTATACTGCAGATAATGTGTTATAAAAGAGAGAAGTAAAAATGAAATGATCAATAAGATTGGGACAAAAATATTAGTTACAGCTGATTCGCCAATCAAAGTTTCTATAAAATTTCCCATAACCAGATATAAAATTCCGGTTCCTGCCATGACGACCAAATTGGTAATCACGGTAAAAAGAGTCCCACGTTTTGTATTCTTGACACCTTGATCTGTTAAAGCATAGGTGCGTTGAAACTTTTCGCCAAACATTTATGCCACCTCCTTTTGAGCGGTAATTTTCCACTGGATCGCCTTGTTGTAATCAGCCCACATCTTTGCATATAAGCCATCTGCTTTAACGAGATCTTCATGTCTGCCTTGTTCAGCAATCTTTCCTTCATTCAAAACAATGATCTTATCAGCGCCCACTACTGTAGATAAACGATGGGCAATCATGATGACCGTTCGTCCTTTCATAAGCTTCGTAAAACCTTTTTGGATCAAAGCTTCGTTTTCCGGATCCGCAAAGGCGGTAGCCTCATCCAATACAACGATCGGAGCATCTTTTAATATAGCTCTGGCCAAGGCGATACGCTGTTGTTCTCCTCCAGAAAGATATGTTCCTTCCGTCCCTATTACGGTATCCATTCCTTGAGGAAGTTTTTCCAGAATATCTTTACACTGCGCTGATATTAGGGCCGATAATACTTCCTCACGAGTAGCATCGGGTCTTGAAGATCGCACATTTTCATAAATGGAAGTTTTAAAAAGACGACTGTTTTGGAATACGAATGCTATCTGATCCATGAGTTCATGCGGATCCATTTCTTTTACATTCACGCCACCTACCAGCACTTCACCTAAACCGGCATCCCAAAATCTTGGGATCAGACTGGCAGCCGTGGTCTTGCCGCCTCCGGAAGGCCCAACCAAAGCAATCGTTTGTCCTGGTTCTGCTTTAAAAGAAACATGAGATAAAGCTTCTCTTTGTGCCCCTTCGTATGTAAAGCTGACATCCTTAAATTCTACAGAACTGTCCACCGGATGTTTTGACTGTTTACTTACCGATAATGCAGGTGCATTCATAACTTGAGCAATACGTCCCAAAGCAGTATGTGCAAGCATCATTCCTGAAGATGCAAACATGATACGTGCCAAAGCAGTAGAGATGATAGCTGAAAAGACGGCATAAAAGGCAAAGTTGGTTACAAACTCTGTAAAGGTGCCGCTAGATAATGCCCCAGGTGCTAAAAACAAGGCAACCGGCACTAAGAACGCAAAAGCTCCTTCAGTAAAAGTTAAGTTCACAGATTGTGGTTTACTGCAGACATTCGAGTTATAGTGTTCGGCAAAATAACTGTATTCCTCGATTGATTTCTGAAAAGCTTTGAAGGAATACACCGTCTGTTGGAAAATCTTAACGACTGGGATCCCACGTACATATTCGGTTCCAGCTTTGCTCATTCGATCTAATGCCGCTTGGTATTGAGCCATAAAGCCAGCATTTTTACCACCCATCATCGCAAACATGGAAAGAATCGAAATCACAGCAGCCAATAGGCAAGCACATCCCATACGCCAGTCAAATACGAACATCAGCACTAACATCGCAATAAATAAGGTGATCGTCCCTACAATATCTGCCAGATTATGGGCTAATAAAGTTTCGGTATCAGCTGCCGCTGCATCTAAGCGTCCACGTATCAATCCGGATGCATTGGCATCAAAGAAACCAAGCGGAGCTTCCATTAAATGGGCGACACCGCGTTTACGAATATTGGCTGCGGTACGAAAGGCGGCTAAGTGCGTACACATCAATCCAATAAAATAGATGAGAATTCCGCCCACTGCCGACGCGAAGGCAATCCATCCATATTGAGTAATCATTTCTGCCTGGCTCCAATTAGGCGCTACCGCAATCAGATCTCTAGCAACTAACCAGATACATACATAAGGGATCATGCTCAAGATCATCGAAATAGCTGACAAGATCAATCCAATATAGGTCAAGATTCGATGACTTCCGGCATAATCCATCAAGATCGCTACATCACTCTTTTTCTTTTGTTTCATCCAAAAGCCTCCTTCTTTTAGTTAGTTTTAACTAACTTAATGATTAAAATTTAAAAGGGTCAAAGCCCCATTAATGATAGCCATCCGCCAGTGTAAAAGGTTCGAAATTGTTCCACATACTGCAAAGCCTGTTCTTTAGGCATGTCGTGAATTGCGATTTCAAACAGCCCGTTGAACATACCGCTTGCAATGATATGGCAAATGGAATTGCTCAATTCTGGAACATCTTTCCCCAAATGGCGAAGCACTTCTATATAGCGAAGTGTATATTCCACTTCTACTTCTACCATGTTGTGAACAAAGCGCTCATAGCTCGTTCCTTCTGAGCGGGTAAGAAGTAACTTTACCGGATCTCGATGCTGACAGATATAATCCACCATCCATCTTACATAGTTTCCGGATTCATCTCCCATATGAGAAACTTGTTCTTCCTCAGGCAACTCCGCAAAAGAAGTCTGCGCTTCCATAAAGCGCCCCATCAAAGCGGCTGCATGAGGTTCCACAAGCGCATTGAACAAGGCTTCCTTGCTGGAAAAATAACCATAGAACGCTCCAGTAGTCACTCCAGCATTTTTCACGATTTGTCGAAGCGAAGCTCCTTGAAATCCTTTTTCAAGAAATTCCTGCATAGCTGCCTGTTCAATACTTTCTAAAGTTGTACTTCCCTTATCATCCATGACATTCTCCCCCCCCCCAAATAACACTGTTATATAACAATGTTATTATATTTCTGTCATGTTCTCTTGTCAAGATATAACAGAAGAGTGATGTAAGAAAAATGATATTATTATCTAAATGCTAAATGGGAATCTGAGAGGGGGGTAGAATTATATGAGTGGATATATAAATGAGATGCGAAAACTTGTTAGACATAGAGTGATTATTCAATGTGCTCCAGCATAATATGTATAGACGAAAATGGAAAGATATTGCTTGGAAGACGAAATGACAATCATCTGCTTGGATATTCGGGTGGTTCGCTTGAAATCGATGAGTGTGTTGAGGATTGCGCTAAAAGAGAATTGCTTGAAGAGATGGGTATCATAGCAGAAGAATTAGAGTTCTTTTGTGTAAATTCTGGACCTCAAGCCCATTATATTTACCCTAATGGCGATGAGGTGTCTAATTTTGAAATAGTATATCTGTGTAGAAAATGGAGTGGTGTGCCAAACTGTAGTGATGGCGAAATGGACGAATTACGCTTTTATGATCCAAAAGAAATCGATCTTGAGCAAATATCACCGCCAATTAAAAATGTTGTCGCTGATTATATCAATAAATTCGGCAAATAAAAGTCGGTTTAGAAAACCCTTTTGCAAAATCATTATAAATAATAGTTTTACAGTCTTTTGAGTCTTACTTTTTGCAAAGATGACTTAAAATAGGGATTTTCTTTTTGACAGGTGTGTCGCAAGATTATTCTATGTTATTTATAAATATCAACCAACAAGGGTCTTAGGGATCTCCCCTAACGAGTACCGTTTGTACGATCTAGGAGTATAAACGGTCTGCTCGCTAAGATAAGGGAATGTTGCCCCCATAATAAAAAAGTGGCCTGCAATGATATGTTTTCTAAATAAACTTACATATCATAACTGCCGCTTTTCTTTTTGAATATTAGTGATAGATCACTTCATTTAAGACAATTTCTATAGCTCTTTCTTTGATGTTATTATTCATCATTTGTATCCATTTTATTGGATCAATTGTTTTAATATCCTCGTTGATATTTTCTTGCTTAGATAATGATTTAATCAGTGATTCATATCTCTGTTTGGCTTCATCTTCTACTAGTTTTATCTGTTTAATTAGTCTTTGAGATGTTAGTAAACGATAGTAATAAGCTTTATGATTTTCTTTAAGATATGTCTTATATCTTCTTCCAAAGAATCCTATATCATAGCTTTCTTCTTGTCTTAATCTTAATTTTGGCAGATTATAATCACCGATTCTTTTATATTCAATAGCTTTCATTTTTGCTTACCTCCTTAGCTTTACTATAGGATAAAAAGTAAAGGCGAGCGAGGGTGTGGATGACAGTGCGATAAAAAGAAAAGACCACCCTATCGGTGATCCTTTATGTCAAGTCCAACTCTTACTGCAAATCCTCCAAGGAAGAAGTAAGTGTTCAACCAATAATCTTTTGGTGGAGCCGACGAGGATCGAACTCGCGACCTTTGCATTGCGAACGCAACGCTCTCCCAGCTGAGCTACGGCCCCATTGCTATAATATAGTACCAGATCACGCCATCAATTTCAAGAGTTTTTTTCATTCATCCCGCGGCCTATAATCAGACTAGATGAAAGGCAGGAGAAAAATCATGCAGGATCACCGGCTTCAGCAGGCCCGGATCAAAATCGATCAGATAGACGCCGCCATGGCAGAACTATTTGAACAGCGAATGACTGCCGTCCGCGAGGTCATCGCTTATAAAATTGACCATCAGCTACCGATTCTGGATGCCTCCCGGGAAGAAGCAGTCATCGAGAAAGGCTGCGACCGCATCCAGGAAAACGAACTGAAAGAATACTACCGCGAGCTTCTGATCAAACAGATGGAACTTTCCCGCCGCTATCAACAGACCTTGCTGGCGGCGGTGAAAAAAGACGAATCATGTTCCGAACCCTGAAAGCTGCAGAAAGAAATTGATTATCTTAGATAAGATTTGATGCCTGTATTGCAGAGGTATTGAATCTTTTCTTTTTGTATTTCTGTATATTCTTTTCTTCTTTAAAGGTCAGAAACACGACGATCCATTTTCTAACCTGTTTTTGAAAAAATATCAACGATAAAAAAGGCAATCCAATCTGATTGCCAAAAGTATTATAAACCGAAAAGAACGCTCCGATTCGAACAGAGGTCCCCTTTTTCTGCCGCTCCGTTATGAAAATATCCATGATGTGTATGGAACATCGTTCCTTTGTGTCCTGTGTCCGTCGGACACATCCAGTTTTTTGCTTTTATCCTGCAGAGATCCAACTTTTGCGTTCACGGATAAAGTAATACGCAATCCCCGCCGCATCCGCCAGCAGCCAGCCGATAGGAATTGACCACCAGATTCCTGTCGCTCCCAGCGAAGGAACCGAGGATAATCCATAGGCCAAGATTACCCGCAATCCCAGAGAAATGATCGTCAGAACTACCGACATTCCCGGCTTTCCCAACGCCCGGTACAGCCCATACAGAAGAAACAGCAGGCCGATCAGACAGTAAAACGATCCCTCAATACGGCAATAGCGTACCCCTTCGGCAATCACCGCGCTTTGAGAAGCGTCGACAAACAACATCATCAGCGGCCGGGCGAACACAAAAACCAGTGCGGAAATCACCAGACTGAACCCCATGGATACCGCGATCGCAACACGGATTCCCTGCTGAATCCGTGCTTGTTTACCAGCGCCGTAATTCTGTGCGATGAAAATGGAAAACGCGTTGCCGAAATCCTGCACCGGCAGATAGGCAAACGCATCGATCTTGACCGCCGCGGCAAAAGCCGCCATGATCGTTGTACCGAAACGGTTAACCAGTCCCTGGACTGCCAGAATTCCCAGATTCATGATGGACTGCTGCAGACAGGTCAATGCGGAAAAGCCTGTGATCTCCCGAATCCGGCTCCAGCGCAGCCGGATGCCCGCTTCCCGCTTCCACAGCTGCGGAAAACGAATCAGCGTATAGAGCGCAAGCCCAAGACCGGAAACATATTGAGAAATCACTGTCGCCTCCGCCGCTCCGGCAACACCGCGGTTCAACACCGCTACAAAAAACAGATCCAATCCGATATTCAGCAGCGCTGAAATCGCAAGAAAACCGAGCGGCACAACCGAATTACCCAGCGAACGCAACAGCGACGCAAAGAAATTATAGAGAAAAATGCCGATCATGCCGGAAAAAATGACAATCAGATAATCATACATCAACACTCTCAGCTCCACCGGAGTTTGCAATACCGCAATAATCCAGTCAATCCCGCACACCATCGCCAGATTCAGCACCAGCGTTACCCCGCACAGAAGGACAAAGGAAGCCAGAATGCCCTCTTTCAATCCGTGAAGATCCTTCTGACCAAACCGAATGGAAAAAACCGTACCGCTGCCCATCGCCAGCCCCAGCACAATCGAGGTCAGAAAGGTCATCAGCGTAAAAGCCGAACCGACGGCAGCCAGCGCCTGCGCACCAAGAAACCGTCCCACAATCATCGTATCCGCAATGTTGTAACACTGCTGCAGCAGATTCCCCAAAATCATCGGTATCGCAAAGCGCAGCATCGTCCGCATCACCGGGCCGTGCGTCAGCTCATGATCCACAGTTCCGCCTCCTTATATTTCGTATCGTAATATTTTCATTAACATTCGTCAATTATTATAGGAAGCTTCACGTTTTCTGTCAAGTTGGGACTTGCCTTGGCTTGACCCTTCTTCCCTGACAACGCTATAATGATCGATATGAGAAGGAGGAAGAGCGATGTTTCTTGACGGTCTTGATGAGCTCGATCAGAAAATTCTCCAGCTGCTGATTCACAACGCCCGCATCTCCTATTCAGAAATCGGAAAACAGATCGGCCTGTCGCGGGTTGCCGTTAAAATGCGGGTCAACGCCCTGGAAGAAAAAGGCATTATTGAAGAATACACGACGATCATCAATCCACAGAAAATCAGCGGCGCCGTTTCCTGTTATTTCGACATTGAAACGCTGCCTGACCAGCTGATGAACGTCGCGCAGATCCTGAAACAAAACGAAACCATCACGCAGATCTACCGTGTTACCGGCAAAAGCCGCCTGCACGTTCACGCTGTCGCCGCTTCCGCTCAGGAAATGGAAACGCTGATCACGCAGACCATGGATACTCTTCCCGGGGTGAAAGAATGTACCTGCAACATGATTTTTTCCCGCATCAAGGATATTAAGGGACTGCGCTTATGATTGGATTACCGGGGTTTCCGTCTTGAACCCGGCTATGACCAGAAACAGGGACGCCTGACAAGGCGCCCCTGTTTTTACCAAATAACAGAATGAACTTAGCGGTCAAAAGCCGGATTGTCCGCATACACATTGTCGCAGCACAGATCTTTTCGGACGATTTCCAGGGCTTCTCCGAAGCGCTGAAAATGAACGATTTCTCTGGCCCGCAAGAAGATCAGCGGCTCCATCACATCCGGATCTTTGGCCAGACGCATCAGATTTTCATACGTGGTACGAGCTTTCTGCTCTGCTGCCATATCCTCGCACAAATCGGTGATCGGATCGCCTTTGGAGCCGATATAGGCCGCCGTATACGGTACGCCGTTGGCTCCCTGCGGATAAATTCCGGTCGTATGATCGACGTAATAATCCGCTGCACCGGCCGCCTGAATCGCCCCGGCATCGCATCCCCGCAACAGCTGGTGAATCATCGCGGCAATCATTTCCTGATGATTGATTTCCTCTGTTCCGATATCAGTCAATAACGCCTTGATCTGCGGATAAGGCATCGCGTAGCGCTGATTCAGATACCGGTCGGCTGCGCCCATTTCACCGTCCGCGCCGCCCAGCTGCGCAATAATCAATTTGGCCATGGCCGGATCCGGCTTGCGGATATTCACCGGAAACTGCAGTTTCTTTTCATAAATCCACATCGTTTATCCCTCTCTTTCCCATGGCCATGGATCGCAGATCCATTCCCAGCAATGGCCATGATTATCACGCAAGGTCAGCGGCCCCACCTCGCGAATCACCTGCCGGGCCATGACATCCCTGAGCTTGCTAAGACTGCGGTAACAATCCATCGCCGCCTTGTTATCCGGATGCACGTCGAGAAAAAGAGCGATTTCCTGAAGCGCAAAATCCAGCTGCTGCAGCTCTTTCAACAAAGAAGAAGGCTTATTCATCTGACGGACCTCCTTTCGCGCAAAACGGCAGATCCAGCTGCGGAAACAGCGTGCCTCTTGTCAAAGCTCTGTGCAGCGTATACAGCTTCTGCCGCGCCGTCCACTTCTGCGCCATGACATACGGCATGGCCAGCGTCCGGCAGCAGCTCTGCGCATCTCCGTCGCAACCGTCATCCTCATCTTCACACGAATGATCGTGATGATCATGATCGCAACCGCAATCCTCTTCATCCGAACCATCATGGTGATCATGGCCGCAGCCATCATGCGCATCATGATCGCAGCCGCAATGTTCTTCCTGAGGCCATTCTTCCTCATTCAGCCAGCTCCAGACCGGCGGACGGGGAACATCACGCCAGTTTGATTCCGCAGCTTCGCAAGCCTGGCGATACTCTTCCTCATTTTCCAGCGTGCTGCGCGGAATGCGGAAGTTTTTTTCTTTTGCCATCGTTATTCCTCCTTTTTCGGATCCTGATGCAGGATCCACTGTATACTATTGCGCCATGACGCCGCCACCTATGAGGATCGCCGTCCCGAAGCAAAAAAAAAAACGGGGAACCAATTCCCCGCCTACAGTCCCAGCAGCATCGTGGCGACGCCGAAGTAAATCATAATGGAAAAGGTATCGACGATGGTAGTGATCAGCGGTGCGGCCATGATTGCCGGATCCAGATGAACCTTCTTGGCCAGCAGCGGCAGCACGCAGCCGATCAGCTCGGCCATAAAGACCGTCGCCATCAGCGTAATTCCCAGCAGCAGCGCCAGCATTGGATCCTGATACATCAGCAGAATACGGATTCCGTTGACCACAGCCAGCGCGAGGCCAACCAGAAGGGAAACCTGCGCTTCCTTAAACGCAACCCGGAACAGGTCTCTGAACTGAATTTCATCGGTCGCAATACCGCGAATGACCAGCGTTGAGCTCTGTGTGCCGCAGTTTCCGCCGGTATCCATCAGCATCGGAATGAAGGACACCAGCAGCGGCACCGAAGCGATCATTTTCTCATAGCTGGAAAGAATCGTCCCGGTGATTGTCGCGGAAAGCATCAGCACCAGCAGCCACAGAATACGATGCTTGGCATGGTTGAACACCGATGTCTCAAAATAGGAATCATCGCTGGGCTGCACTGCCGCCATCAGCGAGATATCCTCGTTCATCTCATCCTCATAGACTTCCATCGCATCGTCGAAAGTCACGATACCGACCATGCAGTTTTCCGTATCCACTACCGGAATCGCGATCAGATGGTACTTATGGAACAGCTTGGATACCTCTTCTTTATCCATATGGGTGTTCACGCTGATGATATGCGTTTCCATCAGCGTTTCAATCAGCGTATCCTCATCGCTCAGCATCAGGCTTTTCGCCGTCACAATTCCCAACAGTTTCTTGTTTTCAATGACATAGCACGTATAAATGGTTTCCTGATCAATTCCTACTTTTTTGATCTTGTCCAGCGCCTGACGGACCGTCATCGTTTTCTTCAGATCCACGTATTCCACCGTCATGATGCTGCCGGCGCTGTCCTGCGGATACCGCAGCAGTTCGTTGATCCGCGAACGGGTTTCCTTATCGGTCACATTGAGAATCTGTTCCACGACGTTGGCCGGCATTTCTTCCAGAATATCGACCGTGTCGTCCATGTACATATCCTCAAAGATTTCCTTCAGTTCTTTCTCCGTAAACGTACTGATCAGCGTCTGCTGCATATCGTTCGGCATGTTGGCAAACACCTCCGCCGCCGTTTCCTTGCTGATCAGACGGAAAAGCACCACCATGCTGTCGTCCGGAAACTGTTCCAGCAGATCAGCCAGGTCAATGCTGTTCATTTCACTGAGCATTTCTTTGATCTGTGCGTATTTTTTCTCGTTCAGAAGTTCAGTCAGCCGTTTGATTTCCATTTTTTGCCCTCCTTCATTTTTGATTATGCTCTCTTCTGGTGCGCAAAAAATGAATAAAATGTCCCTGCTGAAAAGGCCGGCTTATCTTCTGTACGCCATGCCGGAAGGGGAAAGGAAAACCTGCATTTTATTCATATTTTGCCTGCGACTACCACCTGGTTTATCCATACTCCCACCTCCTGTTTCTTTGCCGTTATTTAGTTTATTGCCTTGCGTCGAGCTTGTCAACCTTCCTCATCGTAAAAAATGTTTTTTTTCAGTTAAGGAAAAAAGACAGAGCTTTTCCTCACGGTCAACGCTTTGGAAAAGCTCTGTCTGATCCGAATCAGGCACAATCCTCAAACTGAGAATTGTACAGCGAAGCATAGAAGCCCTGATCGGCCATCAGCGAATCATGGGTACCAGCCTCCACGATATCGCCCTCCTTCATCACCAGGATCAGATCCGCATCGCGGATCGTAGACAGCCGGTGAGCGATGATGAAACTCGTTCTGCCCTGCATCAGCGATTCCATTCCCTTCTGGATCAGAATCTCCGTACGGGTATCGACGGAAGAGGTCGCTTCATCGAGAATCAGAATCTTCGGATCGGCCAGAAACGCCCGGGCAATGGTCAGCAGCTGCCGCTGACCCTGAGAAATGTTGCTGGAGTCCTCGTTGATCATCGTCTGATAACCATGATCCAGCGTCCGGATGAAATGATCGACATGCGCGGCCTTGGCAGCCTGAATGACTTCTTCATCGGTCGCATCCAGCCGTCCGTACCGCAGATTTTCCATAACCGTTCCGTTAAACAGCCAGGCATCCTGCAGCACCATGCCAAACAAAGAACGCAGATCGCCGCGGCGATAATCGCGGATATCGGCGCCATCCACATAAATCGTTCCGCCGTTCAGCTCGTAAAAACGCATCAGCAGCTTGACGATCGTCGTTTTGCCAGCGCCGGTCGGTCCGACAATCGCTACCTTTTTGCCGGCCTGAATGTACATGGAGAAATCATGAATGATGATCTTGTTCGGATTGTAGCCAAAACGCACATTTTCAAACGTCACCTGGCCCTGAATCAGCGAACGTCCCTGACTGTCCTGAATCGGCCGCGGGTTGGTGGTTTCCGCCACTTCTTCCGTTTCATTGAGAAACTCAAACACCCGCTCCGCCGCCGCCGCAGTGGACTGCAGCACATTCATCGACTGTGTCAGCTGATTGATCGGCTGATTGAAATTGCGGACATACTGGATAAAGGCCTGAATATCGCCGATTTCAATCGCACCGCGGATGGCCAGCCAGCCGCCCAGAATACAGACGCCCACATAGCCGAGGTTGCCGATAAAGGTCGTAATCGGCTGCATCATGCCGCTGAGAAACTGCGATTTCCAGGCGGAATCATACAGTCCCTGATTGGCCTGGGAAAATTCCGCGATCGAACGTTCCTCCGCTGAAAACGCCTTCATGACCAGATGTCCGGAATACCGTTCTTCAATGTATCCGTTCACCTCGCCCAGCGCCTGCTGCTGACGGGCGAAGAATTTCTGCGAATGCTTGACGATCTGCATGACCAGAATCGCGGAAATCGGCAGAACGCAGAAGGCCATCAGCGTCATCTGCCAGCTGATCGACAACATCATGATCGTAAAGCCGACCAGCTGAACGAGGCTGGTGATGATCTGTGCCAGCGACTGGTTCAGCGTCTGCGACACCGTATCCACATCGTTGGTCACCCGCGACAGCACATCGCCATGACTGTGCGTATCAAAATAAGAGAACGGCAGCCGGTCAATCTTTTCCGCCAGCGCCCGGCGCAGGTTGTAGGAAACCTTCTGCGCCACCCCGCTCATCAGCCAGTTCTGAAAATAATGGAACAGCGCCGATACGCAATACAGACAAAGCAGAAAGATCAGAATGCGGGCGATCCGGTCAAAATCAATACTGCCGGTTCCGGTCGCCTTGGCCAGAAAACCTTCCGCCAAAGCGGTAGTGGCCTTGCCCAGCACCCGCGGTCCAAGAACGGTCAGCGCCGTGGCGGCCGCGGCAAACAGAATACCGAAAAACATCATGACCGAATAGGGCCGCAGCGTCTTCATCAGCTGTTTCATCGTGCCGCCGAAATCTCTGGCTTTTTCGCCGGTTCCCCGCATGCCGTGACCGCCCATGCGGCGCGGCGCCTTGTTATTCTGCGTCATAGCCCAATTCCTCCTTTGACAGCTGTGAGGTCGCAATTTCCTGATACACCGCGCAGTTCTTCAGCAGCTGCTCATGCGTGCCGATACCCGCAATGCGTCCCTGATCCAGTACAACGATCTGCTCCGCATGCATGATGGAAGAGATGCGCTGCGCGACCAGCAGCACTGTGCTGCCGTTTTTCCGGCACAGTTCGTTCAGCGCCCGCCGCAGCGCCGCATCGGTCTTGAAGTCCAGCGCGGAGAACGAATCGTCAAAAATATAGATTTCCGGATTGCGGACCAGAGCCCGGGCGATGGACAGCCGCTGTTTCTGACCTCCTGAAACGTTGGTGCCGCCCTGAGCGATCGGCGAAGCCATTTTCTCCGGCCGGGATTCAATGAATTCGCTGGCCTGCGCAATCACCGCCGCCTGTTCTACCTGCTGCGGCGAAGCGTCAACATCAGAATAGCGCAGATTGGATTCGATCGTTCCTGAAAACAGAATGCCTTTCTGCGGAACGTAGCCGATTTTATCACGCAGATCTTTCTGCCGTACCTGGCGGATATCCACCCCGTCAACCAGAATCGCTCCCTCGCTTACATCAAAGAAGCGCGGAACCAGGTTGACGATGGTGGATTTGCCGGAACCGGTAGAGCCGATAAACGCGGTCGTCTGCCCCGGGCGGGCAACGAAGCTGATCTTTTCCAGCACATCTTCCTCGGCGCCCGGATAACGGAAGCTGACATCGCGGAATTCCACCACCCCGCGCAGCGCAGGATCAAACGACTGCGGCTGCTGCGGATCCTCGATGGACGGTTCGCAATTCAGAATTTCCAGCACACGGCGAACGGCGACCGTTCCCCGCGGCAGAATGACCGAGACCATCGTGATCATTAAGAAAGCCATGATGATCTGCATGCTGTACTGAATAAAGGCCATCAGCTCGCCGATCTGCAACCGTCCCAGATCCATCTGATGTCCGCCGAACCAGACGATCAGCAGAGCGACACAGTTCATCACCAGCATCATTAACGGCATCAGCGCAGCCATGACGCGGTTGACAAACAGGTTGGTTTTCGTCACCTCACTGTTGACATCGTCAAATTTCTTTTCTTCCACCTTCTGATTGCTGAAGGCACGGATCACCGGCAGACCGTCCAAAAATTCCCGCAGTACGGAATTCATCTTATCCACCAGCTTCTGCATGACGGTGAATTTCGGCATGACGATCGTGAAAGCAGCCAGCATGATGCTCAGAATAACGACCACCACCAGGGCGATAATCCAGGTCATGGACACGTTGGACTGCACGACCTTCATCACTGCGCCGATGCCGATGATCGGAGCGTAGATGACAATGCGCAATACCATGACCAGCACCTGCTGAATCTGCTGCACGTCGTTGGTCGTCCGGGTGATCAGCGTCCCCGGGGTGAAACGGCTGAATTCCGCCAGCGAAAAGTACTCTACCTTGCGGAATACCGCCTCCCGCAGATCACGGGAAACACCGGCGGCAATTCGGGACGCCAGCCAGGTCACCGCAATCGCGCAGGCCGCGCTTAACAAGGCAATCCCCAGCATGCGCAGACCGCTGGTCAGAATGTACTGAGTCTGCATCGCATCCGTATCCGCGCCCAGCGCCTGGTATTCCGCTTTCACCGCCTGAGCCGCCGCGGTGTTCAGCGTGCTTTCTCCCATCGCCTCCGCCTGCTGACGAGCCTGCTCGCTCAGCGCGGCCCGGCTTTCCTGCGGCAGCTGAGCCAGCGCCGCAAACACATCGCTGTCCTGCGGCAGATTCAGCTGCTGCAGCACGGTCTGCGGCTGGGCGCTGATGCTCATCACAATCATTTCCGACAGAGAAAGCGCCTGATTCAGCTGCTGACGTTCCGACTCATCGATATCGTCTTTCAAAACATACAGCGGCTGCTGAGCCTGCGGCCATTGCCCACGCTGCTGCTCGCTGAGCTGCTGCGGCTGCAGCAGCGTATAGTTCTGTTCAAACAGCCGGATCTGTTCTTCATCCATAAACAGAAACAGCTTTTCAGCTTCGCTCTGCCGTACAGCCTGCAATACGCCATCTTCAATGCCGCCGGACTGAATGCCCACGTTGACAATGTCCGACATCGTATCCGGCAAAGCCAGCTCGCATTGCGCCTGGGCAAACAGCAGCACGACGACGGCCGCAATGGATACCGCAAACGGTTTTAAAAACTTTGAAATCTTGACCATGTTCTCATCCTTTCCAACGGTCTGTCGTTTCCTGCTGATGAAGCAGCTGAGCATACTGCGTCGATTTTTCCACAATCCGGATCAGATGGAGGCTGTCCTCTTCTCCCAGATAGCGCAGAAATGCCGCCATTTTGGCGCTCAGCTCCTCTTCTCTTTTCTGCAGCTGATGCCGTCCCCGCTCCGTAATCCGAATGGACACGCTGCGCCGATCGTCATCCGAGAGAATCCGTTCAACCCAGCCCTGCTTTTCAAAAGAACGGATTCCCTGGGATACGGCAGCCGGGGAGACGTGAAAATACTGCCGAATCTGACTCATTCTGGCCTGTCCCTGTTGTGAACTCAGATGCAGAATCCCGCGCAGAATCATCATATCACGCTGATTCATCTGCCGTTTTTTCCGTCCTGGCGCGTCGTTTTGCAGCTGAAAGTCATAGACCAGCCGCAACAGACGCTGAGCCAGTTCCTTCTCATTCATTTTCATCACCTCGCTTTGTATCATTAAGCTGGTTTACTGTTAACCATGTTAAATGATTATACGCCCTCTGCCGCAAATGACAACCCTGGCTTTTCCCAAAACAGACAATCCGTGGTATTTGTCGTATCGTTCCGGCTGAAAACATCGGATAGTTCTGAAATGCAGAAACCGCGGCGCTGCAATGAAAACAGAAAAAAAGCAATCCATCAGGATTGCCCAAAACAAAAAGATCAGTCAGACCCGGAGCTTGATCATATCTTGATTCAGCCTGTTTTCTCTGAACCAACAAAAAAACCTCATTACGAGGTTTTCTCATCCTATGGTGCGGTAGGTGGGACTTGAACCCACACGGTTTTACCCACACGCCCCTGAAACGTGCGCGTCTGCCTATTTCGCCACTACCGCATTTCTTTTTGCTGACTGCTTTATTATGATAACCTATCTTCAAATGAAATGCAAGCTCTTTTTTACCTAATTCTGAAAAAAACAGCGGCAGGCTTCACAATCTGCCTGCCGCCGCGCTTTCCATCGGTTTCAGAGCTTTTCATCCACAATTTTCTTCCGCCGTACCGCGTTTTCCATTGGCATTCCGGTATCATAATCCAGTTGTCTTGGCTCATACTCTTCATTTTCACGCTGCCGCGTATAGCCGTCGTTGCTCCACGACGGCACAAGATCCGTACGCCACTTTCGAACCGCCCAGCAATATCCGCGAAAGACGTCGCGGGTATCGTTCATATGCTGCAAAATCAGATCATGCAGATGATTCCGCTGCCGCGCGTAACGGGGATCATCGATCAGATTGACGACTTCACCCGGATCCTGCCGCACATCATAAAGCTCATCCGTATCGCACAGATGAAGTACCAGCTTCATCCTGCCGTCAAAAGCGCTGCGCATCAGCTGCAGGCCGCCGAAACCGTCGTGATCGACTTCATAACGTCCAAATTCCACAAACACCGCTTCATGAATGACCGCTTCCTCTTCTCGCACCAGCGGCCAGAAGCTCTTCCCTTCCAGCAGTCTGGGAATGCCAAGGCCGAAGTATTCCAGCACTCCCGGCACAAAATCCACATGACTGACAAGCGCATGGCGAACACCCCGGTGCTGATGATCCCGGATAATCCATGGAATGTTGGCTACCTCGCGATACGCCACGCCATTTTTGGTCTGCAGCTTATGATTGCCGCACAGATCGCCATGATCGCTGGTAAACATCACCACCGCCTCCGGACAGCATCGCTCAATCGCTTCCAGCACCCGCCCGGCCATGGCATCCATAAAGCTGTTGCAGCCCAGAAACAGCGACAGCGCTGCCGTCGGCCGGTGAAAATGATCTGCCGGAAGAAATCGGCCCTCCCCGGCCCAGAGCTGCTGCATCAGCGGTTTGTCAGACAGATCGTCCGCATAGTTGGGATTATCCTCAAAACAGACCCCCTCGTACATCGTATTGAACGGCGCCGGCGTCAGCGAGGGCCCATGCGGTTCGTCAAAGGAAACCGTAAGAAAAAAATCTTCCTTGCCGAACTGCTCGATAAAATCCACCGCCCGGGAAGCTACCCGGTAGCCATAAGTCATCGTTTCATCAAAATCTTCATCAAACGAGGTTTCACTGCGGCGGCTGCGGCGCCGCCAGGACTCATCCAGCTCCTCCAGATAACAGCGCATGTCATACCAGTAATCGGCGTCAAAGCCTTCCGGACAGCGGCCGTTGCCGAAATAATCAAAGCCGTCCAGATGCCACTTGCCGATATAACCGCAATGAATCCCCTGGTCAGAAAGACGCTGGCCAATCGTTTTTACGTTATCTCCTAACGGCAGACAATTGGCAATCACCCCATTGGAGTGGGGAAACTGTCCGGTAAAAAGAGCGCTGCGCGCCGGTCCGCAGACCGGCTGAGCGCAATAAGCCTCCGTAAACCACACTCCCTCTTCCGCCAGACGATCCAGATTCGGCGTGCTCATGGCCTTGTGCCCATAAGCGCCGATCATATCGCAGCGCGTTGTATCGCTCATTAACAAGATGAACTGTTTCGCCATCAAATTCCTCCCCTCATGATCTTCCCGGTTTTCATCTTCAGATCTTTTTTTCATTGTATCACATTGTTCAATACAGCAGAATCCTCAGGCAGCACCATCAACGTAAGAAAAAATTATTATTCCAAGGTAAAGATTTCGTTAAGATAAGAAATTATTCTTAATATATCTTGATTGTAATCGCTTTCAATGATAAATTATTCTTAAAGAAAGGGCGTCAGCCGCACAGGTGAACCCCATGGATAAAATCATAAAAGAATATTGCGCCATCGTCCGCTTTCTCGGCCATTTCATCGGAAACAATACGGAAATCGTTCTGCACGATACCACCCAGGCCGATCATTCTGTCGTCGCCATCATTAACGGACATATCAGCGGGCGCAAAATCGGCTCCTCTCTCAACGGAGCAGCGCTGTCGTACATTCGCAACAAAATCTATCAGGACAAAGATGAACTGCTGAACTACCGGGGCTTTTCCAAGGAAGGCCACGAGCTGATCTGTTATACCCGCTTTATCAAAAATGAAGCGGCGCAGCTGTTGGGAATGATGTGCGTCAACATTGATAAAAATGAAGAAATCACCGTTCTGAAACAGCTTCGTGAACTGTTCAGGCTGGATCCTGATGATTCGTCCTCCGCCTCCGTTTCCATCGGCAGGATCAGCGGCTGGCGCGAACATTTTCCGGAAAACGTCGGGGAGACCGTGGAATTTGTTTTTCGCGAAATCCTGGAGGAACTGCAGCTGCCTGCAGACCGGCTGACCTACAGCGAAAAGCTGATGGTGATGAAAAAGCTGGAGGAAAAAGGCGTGTTTCTGTTCAAAGGCGCAATCCCGGAGGTTGCCAGACAGCTGGCGATTTCCGAGGCGACCGCATATCGTTATCTGTCAAAGATAGAGAGGGGGTCCGTTAATGGACAAGATTGAACAACGTATCTGCGAGCTGATTGATCAGCACCGGGAAGACATCATCGCGTTTGGTCAGGATATCTGGCACCACGCGGAGATGGGCTACAAGGAATTCCGCACCGCCGCCAAATTTCAGGAAGCGATCGAAGGACGCTGCGCCCGGGTGGAAACAGGTCTGGCCATTACCGGCGTCAAAGGCTATCTGAAAGAGAAAAAGGAAGGCGAGCTGATCGTCAGCGTCATGGGCGAACTGGACGCGCTGCCGATTCCGACTCATCCTGATGCCAACCCGCAGACCGGCGCATCTCACTGCTGCGGCCACAACGCCCAGCTCACCGGCGTCATGGGCGCGCTGATCGCGCTGGCGGATGAAGAAGTCATGGCCAGCCTGGACGGCAACGTCGTCTTCTTCGGCGTCCCAGCCGAGGAATTCGTGGATATCGAGTTCAAAAACAGCCTGATGAAAGAAGGCAAGATCGCCTATGGCGGAGGCAAATGCGAGCTGATCCGCATCGGCGCGCTGGAAGACATCGACATCACCGTCGGTCATCATACTGATCCTGCCGCCGGCGTCCGCATCGGCAACGGGCACAACAACGGCTTCGTCAACAAAACCGTGCGTTATCTCGGCAAAGCTTCCCATGCCGCAGGCAGCCCGGAAAAAGGCATTGACGCGCTGGCGGCGGCAGAGCTGGCCATGCATGCGATCAACCTGCAGCGGGAAAGCTTCCGCGATGAGGACTCCGTACGGGTTCACGGATTCATCTCCCGCGGCGGAACCGCGATGAACGTCATCGCCGATACCGTCACGATGGAATATTCCGTACGGGCCAACAACATTCCGGCTTTCATGGAAGCCAGCGAAAAATTTGACCGTGCCATCCGGGCCGGCGCCATCGCTTCCGGCTGCGGCGCGGAAATCGTCACTTTGCCAGGCTATCTGCCAACCGTCCCGGCCAATGATACCTCCGCTATGAAAGAAGCGATGACAACGCTGCAGGAAAGCTATCCGCAGGTGGAATTTGACTTCAGCGACGGAGAAGATTCGACCGGTTCCACCGATTTCGGTGATCTGTCCAATCTCATGCCGCTGCTGCAGTTCAAAACCGGCGGATATCGCGGCGTATTGCACAATGCCAGCATGCAGCCGGTGGACGAGGAGTTGGCTTATGTCGTCACCGCCAAGATGTTCGCCCTGACCGTGTATCATCTGCTGAAAAACAACGCGGAAAAAGCCAGATCCCTGATCGCCGGCTTCGATCCGAAATTTACCCGGGATTCCTACCGGCAATACATGGACAGCGTCAGCAAAACTGAAACGCTGGACATGCAGCCGATGCCATCCCAGAAATAAATCCGCTTGTTTCCGGAAACTCAGAAAGGAGGGAACGACGTTCATTCCGGAATTCAGTCACCGTTTTCCAGCTTTATCCCAGTAAGAAGAGAATAAGGAGAAAAAATTATGACCGAAGCATACAAAGAATTGGCAAACGGAATCGTCATGTGGCTTGCATGCGCTCCGGGCGTTTTGATCGTCCTGTATCAGGCCTACCTCTTCTTCCGCCGCAGTATCCGGGATTCAGAGCGGGTCGGTATTTCCAAAACGCAGGTCAAGGCGGCCATCCGCAGTGCCGCCGTCACCTCAGTCGGACCGTGTTTCGTCATGCTGACGGCGATGCTGGCGCTGATGCTGTATGTCGGCGGGCCGCTGGCCTGGCTGCGTGTGGACTTCATCGGATCAGTTTCCTATGAGCTGCAGGGCGCTACGTATGCCGCCGAGGGCATGGGCATTGAAATCGGCTCTGCCGCCATGGATGGCAGCTACCTGTCCACCGCCTGTCTGGTCATGGGCGCCGGCTGCGTCGCGTGGGTCGTCTTTGCCGCCGTCTTTTCCGATAAGATGGAAGTCGTCCAGAACAAACTGGCCGGCGGCAATGAAAAGCTCGTTCCGATTATCGGTACCGGCGCGCTGATCGGCGTTTATTCCTCCATGGTCATGGACCGGTTAATTCCGTTTACTCACCAGGGCTATGCGGTACTGGCCAGCGGACTGGTCATGTTCCTCATTCAGACCTATAACAAAAAGGCCAACAAACAATGGCTGAAGGAATGGGGGCTGACGATCTGCATGATCATCGGCGCCGCGACCGCCACGATCATCGACCTGATGACCGGTGTGATTTAAGGAGGTGACGGTATGAATCAGGAACAGAAAAACGTTTATTACAAGGAATATCTGCCTTACATCATTAAATGGGGAAAAATTACATGCTGGCTGTCCATCCCGCTGATTTTCATCCCTTCTGTCGCTCTGTTTCTTATCTATGGCTACATCCCGAGTCTGGATGGCTTCATTACCGGCTTCATCTCGCTGGCTTCCGCCATGTTTGCCTGGTATGTCGTCGATCCGGTAACCCTGTATCCGATCCTGCACATTCCCGGCATGTACATGACCTACATCGCCGGCAATTCCAAGGAAATCCGTGCCCCGGCTGCCACCTCCGCGCTGAGCGCAACCGATGTGCAAGCCGGTACCGAACATGGCACCGTCATCTCCTGTATCGCGATTGCCACTTCCATCTTCATCAGTCTGGCAGTGATGACCATCGTCGCTGTTGCCGGTAATTTCATTCTGAGCATTCTGCCTGCCGCCGTTGTTCACGCTTTGAATTACCTGCTGCCGGCGTTGTTTGGCGCGATGTGCGTTCAGCGCGTCATGCTGGACTTCAAGACCAGCATCATCGTTCTTCCGTGCGCGGTCATCCTGCGCTTGCTGGCGATGAACGGCGTCTTCGCGGTTCTGCCGTTTGGCGGCGGCTACGCTTCACTGCTGTTCTGCGTAATCATCGGCGTTTTCGCAGCCCGGATGATGAATCTGCACAAACTGAAATAATGGAAAAATCAGGAGGAAATTATGGGATTCAATGAAAAGGTACACGCTTATATCGCGGCAAAATTCTACGTTCATCTGACGGAACATTTTGGTGAACGCGGCAAAAAAGCCTTTACCCACGCTACCCAGTATTATGCCGAACAGCGCGGACGGCGGATGGCTCAGCGGGCGATTCGCGACGGCCGTCAGCTCGATTACGGCACATACATGGAATATGGAGAATGGGTCAACACGGAAGAAATCATCAATGAGGGATGCGCCAACAAGAGTGAAATTCTGTCGGTCAATCCGGATTATGAAATCTACATCACCCGCTGTCCATGGCATACTCAGTTCAAGGAAATGGGACTGGTAGAAGCCGGTCATACGTATTGCGAGGATCTGGACAGTTCCATCTGCCGCGGCTTCAATCCGCATCTGACCTATCTTGTCTACAATACGCTGCACAAAAGCGATCATTGCAAGCATGTCATCAAAAACGTCTGCTTCCAGGAAGGCGAAAAGCACCCGAAACGGCCGGAAGGCCTGTTCAGCTTTGAGTTTCACTGCGCTCATTCCTTCTGGGCTTATGCCGAGGTGACGGAGGCGATCTTCAAGGCGGAGGGCAAGGAAGTTGTCGGCGAAGTGATGCGGGACTTCACAAAAGAATATGGTCAGGAAATGGCGGACACGATCATGAACTACAAATATACCAATTTCAATGTCTGTGACTGATCAGAAACCGCTTATGAACACGGATGACAAAATCCTGCGTATCCTGCAGGAGGAACTGGTTCCCGCCATGGGCTGCACGGAACCGATCGCCATTGCCTTTGCGGCGGCCAAAGCCCGCGAAGTCCTGAATGAACCGGTAGAAAGCGCCGTGATTTCCTGTTCCAGCAACATCATCAAAAATGTCAAATGCGTGCGGGTACCCAACACCGGCGGACTGATCGGAGTGGAAGCGGCTGCCCTGGCCGGCATTGTCGCCGGTGACAGCACGAAAAAACTGGAGGTCATCAACGAGGTCAGCGACGCCCAGCGCCAGCAGCTGCGCGCGCTGTTAGATAGCAGGATCTGCACCGTCCGCTGTCTGGATACCGATCTTACCCTTCACATTCTGGCCGAGGTGAAAGGCCGCTCTGCCACCGCGGCTGTGGAAATCACCTGTACTCACACCCATATCCAATCCATTCGCCGTAACGGCGTCGTGATCGATCACGACGACATGCTGGCCCAGCCCTGCTGCGACCGGTCCTGTCTGTCGGTCAGTGAAATTCTCGACTTTGCCCGGCGCATCGACCTGAAACGGGTGGAAGCGCTGATTGACCGTCAGATCCGCCTCAATATGGCGATCAGCGAAGAAGGACAGAAGGGCGGATACGGAGTCCATATCAGTGAAATCGTCCTCTCGGAATCCAGCTCGCTTCCTTCCCGGATGGCCGCCAGTGCCGCCGCGGCCAGCGAGGCGCGGAT
This sequence comes from uncultured Holdemania sp., assembly GCA_904395815.1. Lineage (GTDB taxonomy): Bacteria > Bacillota_I > Bacilli_A > Erysipelotrichales > Erysipelotrichaceae > Holdemania. The sequence goes on along the minus strand of CAJFOC010000062.1, from coordinate 28,215 downwards.
GGAAGGCTGCGCGTTGCCGGTAGTCACCAACAGCGGCAGCGGCAATCAGGGAATTACCGCCAGCGTGCCGGTAATCGTTTACGCAAGAGAAAAGAACCTCAGCCGTCCGCAGTTACTGCGCGGGCTTCTGGTTTCCAATCTGCTGTGCGTTCATCTGAAAACCGGAATCGGTCATCTGTCCGCTTTCTGCGGTGTGGTTGCCGCTTCCAGCGCGGTCGCCGGAGCGCTGACCTATCTGGAAGGCGGTACAGCGCAGCAGGTCGGCAGCGCGCTGAAAAACACCCTGGCCAGCCTGGCTGGCATGTGCTGCGACGGCGCCAAAGCCACCTGCGGCTTCAAAATCGTCTCTTCCATCCAGACTGCCTATTATGCCAGCCGGATGGCATTGAAAAACCGCAGCTACAACGGCAATGTCGGTATCCTGAAGGATGATGTGGAAGACTCCATCGCCGCCATCGGCAAGCTGGCCAGCCGCGGCATGAGAGAAACCGACCGGGTGATTCTGCAGATCATGCTTGATCAGATCTAAATCCAAAGAAAACAGAGTCTGAATTCTCTGAACGCTTATCAGAAATGAACAGACTCTGTTTTTTACTGACCTTTTTTTTCACTTTTGCGATGCAGACGCTGCCATTGTTCTATCTGTTCCATCCTGGCTCTGACCCGCGCTTCCGAACCCTGCGTCGTCGGCACATAGTACTTTTTGCCTTCCAGCGAGTCCGGCAGACAGCTCATCGTTGTCAGCTTGTCTTCCGTATCATGGGCATATTGATACCCCTCGCCATAGTGCAGCTCTTTCATCAATGCGGTTGGCGCATTGCGGATCTGCAGCGGAACCGGTTCCGCCAGCTGTTCCAGCGCGTCTTTTTTCGCTTTTTCGTACGCCATGTACAGCGCGTTGGATTTGGGCGCCAGCGTCAGATAGACCACCGCCTGAGTCAGGTTGACATTGCATTCCGGCATACCGTTGAAATGGCAGGCCTGATAGGCCGCCACGGTGATCTCCAGCGCCCGGCTGTCTGCCATCCCGATATCTTCGCTGGCAAACCGAATCAGCCGGCGGGCGATATACAGCGGCTCCTCGCCCGCTTCCAGCATGCGGGCCAGCCAGTACACCGCCGCCTGAACATCGCTGTTGCGCATCGATTTGTGCAGCGCCGAAATCAGGTTGTAATGTTCCTCGCCGGTTTTGTCATACAGAAGCGAACGGCGGCTGACGCACTGTTCCAGCTGACGGCGGGTCACCGTGATCTGATCTCCCTGCGTCGAAGCGTTGAGCACGGCCATTTCCAGCGTATTGAGCGCCGTCCGGGCGTCTCCGTTGGCGAAGTTGGCAATCATCCGGATCAGATCTTCCCCCATCTGAATCTGATAGTGACCAAACCCCCTTGGATCTGTCAGCGCCCGCTTCAGCATGGCTTCCAGATCGTCTGCCGTCAGCGCCTGCAGTACAAACACCTTGCATCGTGACAACAGCGCGGCATTGATCTCAAAGGAAGGGTTCTCCGTCGTCGCTCCGATCAGGATGATGCTTCCCTTCTCCACATAGGGCAAAAAGGCGTCCTGCTGCGCTTTGTTAAATCGATGTATCTCATCGACGAACAGAATCGTCCGTTCCCCCATCATCCGATTGTCCTCGGCCCTCTTCATTACTTCCCGAATTTCCCGGATACCGCTGGTCACCGCGGAAAAATCCACGAAATACGATTTCGTGCGCTCCGCAATAATCCGCGCCAGCGTCGTTTTGCCCACCCCGGGCGGTCCCCAGAAAATCGTCGATGAGATCTGATCCTGTTCAATCAGATGACGCAGAATTTTCCCTTTTCCCAACAGATGCTGCTGCCCTACCATTTCTTCCAGGTTTCGCGGCCGCATCCGGCTGGCCAGCGGGCTGCTGGTCTGACGGTCATCAAATAACGACTGCTGTTCCACCGCCCTCACCTCGCTCTGACGTTATTGTAGAATGAACTGGAATTTTTTTCAACTCTCTTCCTTTGGCTCCGCGACCCGGCGTTTGTATTCGGTTCCCCAATTCCACATCGCGTCCAGAATCGGTTTCAGACTGTATCCCAGCTGTGTCAGAGTGTATTCCACCCGCGGCGGAACTTCGGCATACACTGTCCGCGTCAGCAATCCGCTCTGTTCCATCTGTCTCAGCTGCGTTGTCAGCACCTTCTGCGAAACATGACCAATGGACTTTTTCAGTTCACCAAACCGTTTGGTCCCCGCTAGCAGATCCCGCAAAATCAAAACCTTCCACTTATCGCTGATCAGCATCAGCGTCGTCTCTACCGGACAGGCAGGCAACTCCTTCTCTGTCCCGTCATTCCATTCTCCGCTCATTATCATTTCCAGCTCCTTTCCCAGCGCATTGAATATCTATCTTTATTATAATTCGCCTGACAGAAAAAACGAAAGAGAAAGTTCCTCAGATCACACTACAGCCAAAAACTATCTTTACTTTCATTTTGAAACCTGGTTTCTGATCTGTTCTGATCCCTGCCTTTGGTTGATTAAAAAAGAAAATCTTGTTATACTATGAACGTTCTTATCAGCGGGAGTGGCGGAATCGGCAGACGCGCTGGTCTTAGAAGCCAGTTCTTCGGAGTGAGGGTTCAAGTCCCTTCTCCCGCACCAGAAAAAAGTTCAAAAAGCTTTGTTTTCGAACAAAGCTTTTTATTTCCATAAAGCAACGCTCCGTCATTGTTTTTCAATAACCGTCGCATAATTAAGGTAATCTACATAGCTTTCCGGAACAAACCCTTCTGGAAATTCATAATGAATATTAAGAAGATCATAAACTTCTAATTCCACATCACCTTGAATCGGAATATCATCTAAGCCGATGATTACACTGGGGCCCTGTCTGGAATGATCATAACAGTTGCTTCCCACTTCCAGTCCCATTTCATTGGTATCCTCATTGACAAACCCCACTATCGCCACAATATGATCATCAAAAATACACGGATTCCCTTCTATAAAAAAATCCCAATTCAGCGTTACCATCACATCAGGGTTGCCTACGTACTGATAATCTCTCGGAATCATTTCGTCTTGTGCAGTTTCTGATGATTCTGAACCGGATTCCGCATCCGAGTTTAATTCCGTTTCCCGATGATCCGGATCGTATACCCCTGTTATTTCGTCCGCTATGGAACGATTCCCAGACACGACAACTTCTCCATGTTCTTCAGCACAACCGCTGAAAAGCAAAAGCATCAGAGCTGAACATAAAAGTTTATTCATTGACTCTTCCTCCCGTAAGATTGATTGCGATATCTGCAAAATGCCTCACTTGTTCATCATGACTGACAATAAGGATTGTTTTGCCCTTTTGCTGAAGCATTCTCAGCATAGATAAAACAATTTGCTTATTCTCATCATCCAAAGAAGCGGTGGGCTCGTCCGCTAAAATCAAATCCGGATCTTTTAACATTATTTTGGCAATGGCGATCCTCTGTTGTTCACCACCCGATAATTCATAAACTTTGCGATCAAGCATCCCCTGTAAATTTAAATCGTTTAACACTTTTTCCATCTTCATTTTAGCGTCTTTCATTTTTTTGATTCTATATACTATTTGCATATTTTCCCATACTGTCTCATTATCCAGAAGACCAAAATCCTGGAAAATGAAACCCACGTCATTTCTAAGAAAATTCAAAGTATTCCTGCGATTCTTTATGGTTTTGCCATTATATGTTATTTCGCCGCTGTCGTAGGGTTCAACTAACCCCAAAATATTTAACATTGTGGTTTTGCCGCATCCGCTGGCACCATATAAACAGGTAATTTTTCTTTCTTCTATACATAAGCTGATATGATCGAATAATTTATGGTTTCCAAAGCTCTTTGATAAGTTACGGATTTCTATTCTCATTTGAACCTCCTGATATTGATGTATTTATAGGTATAGTTCAGATACAATGCCAGCTCAATGACAGCAATAAATACTATCACTAAAATCAATGATTCATCCAGCACCACTCTTTTAAAGCCAATGCATCCTAACAAAGCCAGCAATGAAGGAGATACTATTTTTGTAAAATATATCGCAAAACGATAAGGACTTACCCCTTCATATCCCGACAATTCATACAGTTTACGATGATTATCAATATCCACTTCGATTAACAGACGATTCGCCAATACGTATGCAACAACAATGATGCAAAACTGCAAAATATTTTCAAAATATAAATTACTGTATAACTGATAATAGCTTTGATAAGCTGCCTGCAGCGATTCTAATTTATAAAAAGGCAAATAGCCATGATTGATAAACACTTCATCAACATAGGCCTGTGCTTCATCAAGATTTCCGTCAAACAACAGTATGCTGCTATTAAGCTGGCCTCCCAGCCCCTGTTCTTCCGGTAAATAAAGAATTGGTAAATCCTGGATAAAATCACGATATAATAAATCATGAATCACATAGGCTTCCAGATGGCGATCGTATTCAAGTATATTCATATTATAGCTATCTCTTACCATGGAAGCGGCCGACGTTTTCCATTTTTCTATATCGTATTTTTTACCTTCAGGAAAAAATATGCATATTTCATCCAAATTACATTCCTCTGTCAACTCATGATTAATCAAATAATATTTGTCGACGCTATAATAAGGCTGTCCATTTTCAGGATTGAAAGTTTCAGCATCCCAATCCATTAAAATCGCTCTGGACTGTTCGAAGAGTTTCCCTTTTTCTGCCAGTTCTTCTTTTACTGCAATATAGTTGTCGGTTCCCATATCAGAAAAATAATTACTGGATGAATCCTGAACACCGAATGTATACCGATTTTCAACCAGATCATATACTTTATCATGCCGATATCTTATGATAAAGGAATTCTGTACACTTTCAAACGCAGTTACGACTAACGGTAAAATTAGCAATACAATAACAAATTTTACAAAGTATGCAAAGTTTTGCACCTGTGACAAATAATTTTTGCCTTTAAAAGAAGATATCATCGGCGTAGTAAAAATGAGAAAAACCATCAGCAGGGAAATCAGAATCATAAGAATAAGAATTTGTACTAACTGCATTAAAAAGCACAATATGATCACCGTCATACTTATTAAATTCGTATGATACATCACTCCGATTAAACCTGCACTCAACAGCAAGAAACATAAACTATATGTAAGGAAATCATTAAGAAACAGTTTTCGGTATATTTTTCCTGTCGTAAATCCTTCCATTTTCATGATTGATATCTTCCTGGTATAGGAAAACATTTTTAAGCACAACAGAACTATCAAAACTAATGAAACACTGAATTTTAATCCAATATTATTGAATGAAATCGTTATAATTCTTGATAAATAATTGACAAAGTCGTTCTTTGACGAAGTATAGGGCGATACTACATTAATCTTTCCATATATTTCAGCCAAGTCATAAAAGAAATTCTGTAGATTTTCCTTAAACTGGCCATCTAAATTTATAAAATTCATGTAAATCCCTTTACGATCCATTTCTTCCAATGGTTTTACACTTAAGTTGGCATCCATCATGAAATTGATGATCTTATGTTCTTTATCCGTTGCGTAAGTGCTGTAGGTTTCTTTATTTTTCAGTCCGTTTGCATACCCTTTTTCCAGCATCATCCACTTGGAAAGCATTACTTCATTTGAAGAGGTATAAATCACAATTTCGGGCTGATTTTCATTATTCGACGTCTGAGTAATAGCATAGATAACCAGATTATTCTGTTTAGCCAGTTCATCCATGTCAGAGAAATAAATTCTATTATCTGTTTTTTGTGTTTCCTGAGTACATTCAATATTCAATCCTATTCTTTCATAATCTTCAAAATCATAGAGTGATATTGCATTGGATACTAAAATTCCAGAAATAAAATCGATAGCAGGAATCGCAAATATAAAGGATATCACTGCCATTAACAATGATAGTATTAACACATTCTTTTTCATAAAAACCTCCGAACATATTGGTTAAACTATTAGATGATATATTCTAATTTATCATAGCTAGTTAATAGAGCGTGAACATGTCCTTGATAAACTGTTCAACAAACTATTCAAGTTTATGAAACCCTTTTAATTGTGAATATAATATCATGAGCAAGTATTCTAGTCTAGTACAATTTCCTTGGAGGCTTAAATGTAATTCTTAAACTGTTCGCAAGATTCTGTGAACTTTACATGTCCGTAAATCCACATTCTCCGCCATCCATCCCCCTCTGACATCATAAGGAAAAATCCACCGCGCTCTTTTTTGAAAGCTGTGAGAAAGCTTTCTCTCAGACGGTTTTCTGAACTCTTCTTTTACATTTTGGGAATCTGATTGTACAATATTAGAAGAAGAAATCCGTATTCCCATGATTCTCACATCCCGAAAAGAAGACTCTGGACAATAAAGGAGAAGGCGTATGTTTGAAAAAAAACTGCAGGTAAAAATGCGGCGGACGGCTGTACTGGTGGCGTGCTCGATTCTTCTTTTTCTTGTCTGCGGCGGATTGTTGTCGACTGCGCTGCAGAAATCAAAAAGTGAGACGATCCAGGAACAGATCTCCATTGAAATCGATGAATACAAATCGCGGATTCTGAAACAGCTGGACGCGGATTTTCAGATGTTATCCACCTTAGCCGCTTTTCTGGAAGAAAATATAACGGAAGATCGTCAGCTGTTGACCCGGCAGCTGGATCAGGCCAATCAGAACAACGGCTTTCTGACCATGGTGTACTTTGACCGTCAGGGTCAGGGAGTGATTTCCACCCTGGGAGAACAGCCGCTGACCGACGCTTCGCTGGATGATCTGGCCCAGGAAGGCCGGCGGGTAGTCGAACTGGCGCTGGAAGGCACGGTGATGATCTCTCAACTGTTTGAAAGTGAATTGTCCGAGAACCGCGTTTTTGCCTACAGCGTTCCTGTTTACAGCAATGGCAAACTGATCGGCGCACTGGCAGCCAGCGATCATATCGATATCTTTTCCGACATCCTCAATGGCAATGCTGTGCTCAGCGGCGGGGGCTACATCCACATGCTGGATTCTGAAGGCAATTTCCTCGTTCGTTCTTCCCGTACCGTGCTGCCGGCTGAGACCCGTTCCCTCTTTGACAGCAATTATCTGTCTGAGGAAGCACGGACTCTGATCCAAAATGCGCTGCAGAATCAGCAGTCTGCCAGCTCTTCCTTCAGCTATCAGGGAAAAACCTATCCGTTTATGGTGGAGCCGGTAGGACTGAACGGATGGATGCTGCTTTGTGTCAGCACCGGAGAAACGATTTCGACTTCCACTTCGGACTGGATTCTGCAGGGAACCTTCATCGGCGTTTTTCTGCTGATGCTGTTTCTGCTGCTGTATAATTATCGGATTCTGCGCGGATACAACCGGGAACTGATTGGACTGGCTTATTATGATACGCTGACCCAGGCTGAGAATCTGACCCGTTTCCAGCAGCGTCTTCCGGAAGCCCTGGAGCATACCGGCGGCTGCGTCGCCGCGCTGTGCGTGCGCCAGTTTCCGTTCCTCATTGAAATTTTCGGCCGCGACAAGGCGGAACAGCTGCTCTGTCAGATGAAAAAAACAGCTGATCAGCTGTTGAAGAAAGATGAATTTTTCTGTCGGGATACCGAAGACCGGTTTTATCTGTTTCTGGCAGAGACCGATCAGGAAACGCTGCGTCCGCGGCTGCAGCAGCTGATGGATCAGATCTGCGCTCAGGCGGAAATCAGCGCGATGAATTATCAGCTGGCTCTGTATTGCGGCGTGGCGATCAGCGAAGCCAGCGATCATCCTGCCGAAATGGCCAACACGCTGATGGTGCGGGTACAGTTTGCGCTGGACAAAGCCATCGGCGGCCATTCCAACACAATCTGGTTTTTTGATACCGAACTGCATAAGCTGGAAGAGCTGGAAAACTACATCGAAAGCCATATGCATCAGGCGCTGCACAGCGGTGAATTTCGCATGTTTCTGCAGCCCAAGCACCGTCTGAGCGATGGAAAGCTTTTGGGAGCGGAAGCTCTGGTTCGCTGGCTTCCCCGCGATCGGGGGCCGATCTTTCCGGATCAGTTCATTCCGCTGTTTGAAAAAAACGGGTTCTGCGTTCAGCTGGATCTCTACATGGTTGAACAGGCCTGCCGTAAGCTGCGCGAATGGATGGATCGCGGAATGACGCCTGTTCCGCTGTCTGTCAACCAGTCCAAGCTGCTGTTTTTTGAAGCCGACTATGTCGGCAAACTCACCCGGATTGTTGACCGGTACCAGATCTCTCCTCAATGGATCACACTGGAAATTCTGGAAGGCATGGCGCTGGAAAACGCCGATGTGCTCAACCGCAAAATCGCCGACCTTCATCAAGCCGGCTTTCAGATTTCTCTGGATGATTTTGGCAGCGGCTATTCCTCGCTGAACACGCTGGGCAAGCTGGAAATTGATGAACTGAAGCTGGATCGCGAGTTTCTGCTGAGCGCCTCCAGTCCCAAACAAAACCGTGTCCGGCTGATCATGGAACAGATCGTCCAGCTGGCTCATCAGCTGACCATCCGCACCGTTGTGGAGGGAGTGGAAACCGAGGAAGATGAACGCTTCATCCGCTCCATCGGCTGTGATATCGGTCAGGGCTATCTGTACAGCCGGCCTGTCAGCGCTGAAGAGTTTGACCGCCTGTTAGAACAGGCTTATTCCGGATCCAGCGCCGATCCATCCAGCGGATCGAACAGATGAATCGCATCGGGATTCCAGCTGACAAGTCTCTCCCCCGGCGATACCGGCTGTGAAAACGGAACCAGCAGCCGCAGCGGCTGTCCTTCCAGAGTGCCATAGACCAGCTGTTGCCATCCCAGCAATTCCCAGGATCGTATCTGAATCCGCGCCTGTGCATCGCGCGGATTTTTTGTATCCAGCCGGATCTGTTCACAACGCACGCCGGCCACAACCTTCCGCGCCCTGCGCCATCCCGGCGCATCCGGCAAAGGAAACCGCTGAGCTCCGATGTTCAGCCATCCTCCCTCGATATCTCCCTGCAGCAGATTCATGGCCGGACTGCCGATAAACCCGGCGGTAAACAGGTTGGCGGGATGCGCATACACCTGCGCGGGGGTTCCGACCTGCTGAATCCGGCCTTCCTTCATCACCACTAGGCGATCAGCCATCGCCATGGCCTCCGCCTGATCGTGCGTCACCATCAGCGTTGTCGTTGGCGTCTGATGGTGGATATCGAGAATGCGGTGTCGCATCTGATCCCGCAGCGCCGCATCCAGACTGCTCAGCGGCTCATCCATCAGCATCAGTCTGGCTTTGCGGGTCATCGCCCGTCCCAGCGCTACCCGCTGCTGCTGGCCGCCGGAAAGCGTAGACGGTCTGCGTTCCAGCAAGTCCTGCAGTTCCAGCTGCTGTGCCACCTGACGTACCCGTTCATCCATCTGCGCCAGTGACAGCCCCTGACGGCGCAGACCATAGGCCATATTCTCATACACGCTCAGATACGGAATCAGCGCCGGCGTCTGAAAGACCATGGCCACGCCACGCTGGCGGGGACTGGCCTCGTTTTGCCGGCGGCCATCAAAGCGCAATTCACCGGAAGTGATCGTCTCCAGTCCGGCAATCATGCGCAGCGTCGTGGTTTTTCCACAGCCGGAAGGCCCTACCAGAACGACCAGTTCTCCTTCATTGACCGTCAGATTCATATCGCAGACCGCCTGATTTCCTGACGGATAGATTTTGCTGACGTTCTGCAGCTGCAGCTTCATTGTTGTTTCTCCTTTGCGCCGATCAGTACTGCCAGCGACTCGTATGGACGCAACAGGTTATCGCCGGGATGCGGATCGCTGTCCGGATAGTTGGCAAGCAGACAGCGCAGCGAACACTGCGGCAGCCGTATTGACGCAGGCTGGGCGGTGAAATTGCTGATCACCCACACCTCGCGGCGCTCATCACGGCGGCAATAGGCAAACAGCTGCGGATGTTCGGCTTCCACCAGCTGAAATGAGCCGTAAACAAACAGATCACGCCAGGCAGGATCCTTGCGCAGTGCCAGCGTACGCTGAACATGGCGCCAGATGGAGTGGGGATCCTGGCGCTGGGCCTGGACGTTGATCCGGATATAATTGGGATTGACCCGCCGTTTTGGCGGCACAGTGGAAAATCCGGCATACGGCTGATCAGACCACTGCATCGGACTGCGGGCGTTATCCCGTGAAGTCCGGCGGAAGTGATCGAGCAGCGCCGCGTCATCCACCCGTCCCCGCAGCGACGCCATCATGTTTTTGACCCACACATCATGAAAATCCTCCAGCTGAGCCTGTTCATCATTGGTCATGCCGATTTCCTCACCATTATAGAGAAACGGCGTTCCCCGCATCAGCAACAGCGTCTGTTCCAGCATCGTCGCTGATTCCCGATGATACCGGTGCGGATCTCCATACTGACTGACAACGCGCGGATGATCGTGATTGAGCCAGTAAACCGGCAGCCAGGCTCTCTCGCTCATGCCCTCGATCCAGTGCGCAAACGTCTTTTTCAGCGCGACCACATCGATCCGGGCCTGATGAGACAGACTGAGCTGCGAGGCGTGAATGCCGTTGGCCCAGCAATGATCCATCGTGAATACCATATTCAGCGCGCCGCTCTGTTCATCCACATAGTTCAGCGCGGTCTGCACCGAAGCGCCGCCGCCTACCTCGCCGATCATCACCCAATCCCCCTGATCAAATACTTCCCGCTTCAGCTCATCCAGGTAGCCAAACAATTCGGGAAGATTGGAAAACTGCGACCAGTCCGGTACCCATCCCTGCGCATCCGGCGGCAGCGGACTGTCCTGCCAGTCCCTCTTTTTCGCCAGATGAGCGGCAGCGTCAATCCGAAACCCGTCGATCCCCTGATCCAGCCAGAAGCGGGCAATCGCTTTCATTTCCTGCCGCAGTGCCGGGTTGCTCCAGTTGAGATCCGGCATCTTATCGGAAAAGATCTTCAGGAAATACTCGTCGGTAGCCTCGTTGTAACACCAGGCGGAATCGGAAAAGAAACTGGCCCAGTTGGTTGGCGGAAGAGGTTCGCCATGAGCTCCAATTCTTCCCTTCTGCCACAGATAATAATCGTGTTCCGGCGCGCTGCGGTCTTTACGGGCCTTCTGAAACCACGGATGCTGATCCGACGTATGATTCAGCACCAGGTCAAGAATGATCCTCATGCCGCGCGCATGGACCTGCCGGATCAGCTCCTGCAGATCTTCCATCGTTCCCAACAGCGGATTGACCGACCGGTAATCGCTGACATCGTAGCCGTCATCCGCCATCGGCGAGCGGAAAATCGGTCCCAGCCAGAGCAGATCGACCCCCAGCTCCTGCAGCACATCCAGCTTCTGCACAATCCCGCGCAGATCGCCGATGCCATCGCCATTGCTGTCGCAGAATGTCTGCGGTACAATCTGATACCCTACCGCTTCCTTCCACCACGTTTTCATCCGCATCGCTCCTTTTCTTCTGTGTTTATCTTATCCGGTATTGCCGGTGCTGACAAGCGTTTCCACCAAAAAGAAAACGGGTCTTTCGACCCGCAGGATCATCAGTTCGCCGCCGCTATCCGCTTCTTCAGCCGGCCATACACCGCAACAAAACACAAAAGATGCACGGCGAAAGTCAGCAGCCAGGATATCGGATAGGAAATATACAGACTGAACAACGTGTGTTCCGCCTGGAATACGGTCATAATCCACACGATTCTTAACGCGCAGGCTCCGGTCAGCGAAACCAGCATCGGCATCACCGAATAGCCCATTCCGCGAATGCTGCCGCAGCACACATCCATGCATCCGCACAGAAAGTAAGGCGCACAGACCAGCGACAGCCGTACCAGCCCCCATCGGATCACCTCCGGATCCGAGGAATAGATCGATAACAGCGGTTCTCCCAAAAGATAAGCCCCGATGCCCAGCACCAGTCCGATGCCGGTGACCACCATCAGACACTGCAGCAGAATACTGCGAATCCGCTGAATATTCCCGGCGCCCATGTTCTGGCTGGTAAAGCTCAGCGCCGTCTGGTATATCGCGTTCATCGCCGTATAGACAAACCCTTCGATGTTGCTGGCCGCGGTGTTGCCCGCCATGACGGTAGAGCCGAAAGAGTTGACCGACGACTGAATCAGTACGTTGGACAGACTGAAAACGATGCCCTGAATTCCAGCCGGAAGCCCGATCCGCAGCATTTCCGCCAGCTTTTCCCGATCAATTTTCAATAATGACCGGCGCAGCCGGCACATCCCGTCCAGTCCTTTCAGGCAGCGCAGGATCAGCAGCGCGGAGATGCATTGTGAAATCGTGGTAGCCAACGCCACCCCGGCCACGCCCAGATGAAAGACGATGACAAAAATCAGATTGAACACGATGTTGATCGCCCCGGCCACGCTCAGAAAATACAGCGGACGCCGGGTATCGCCAGCCGCCCGAAGAATCGCGGAACCGAAATTGTAGATCATAAACGCCGGCATGCCGACAAAGTAAATGCGCATGTACAGCACCGCATGATCGATCACATCCAGCGGCGTTCCCATCAGTTCCAGCAAAGGACGGGCAAACAGAATCCCGACAAAGATCATCACCACCCCGCCAACGGCGGCCACAACGATGGACGTGTGAACGGTCTTTTCCGTATTCTGCGCATCCTGAGCCCCCAGATAACGGGCAACCAGCACGTTGGTTCCGATGGAAACGCCGATAAACAGATTGACCAGCAGATTGATCAGCGAACTGGTAGAGCCCACCGCCGCCAGGGCATAGGAACCGGTAAACTGCCCTACAACGATGATATCGGCCGCGTTGAACATCAGCTGCAGGACGCCGGACAGAATCAGCGGAACGGCATACACCAGAATCCGACTGAGCAGCGGACCGTGAAGCATATCCACGGCATAGTTTTTTTTCATACACTTTCTCCCCCCCCCTGAAATAACACGATTGTCATTATACACCAGCCAGCGGGAAAGGCAAGCGTTCCACGACAAAAAAGACATGGATTGCTCCATGTCTTCTGATTCAGTTCAGACGGGCAGCCGTTACTGCGCTCCCCGCTTGTTTTTTTCCTTGTTAGCCTTGATCACCTTCAGCCGCGAGAATTCTTCACGTTCTTTTTCTTCCAGCGAATCCGAGATGAATTTCACCGTAGCCTCCAGATTCGGAATGCTGATGTTTTTCAGCGCGTTCGCCCGTTTCTGAGTCTTGCGGATCGCATTGGCCAGCCGGTAAACGCTGTTGTCTACCTCAGCCAGCACCACGGTCAGCTCCTTAACACGGTGAAACTGGATGTACGCTTCGTCGACCCGGGAGTTGGATTCGTCGAATCCGTATTCCATCTTGATCGGCGAAGGATCAATGGTCACCGACGGCACCTCGATGCCCATGACGCTGCGATACGTCACATGCACGCCGGTTTCCACATGAACGGAAGAAGCGATATCGCTGATCACACCGGTGGAAATGTTGGCCTGCTGCAGCAGATAATACGCCGTCGCGTACGCCTGGGTGATCTCCTCACGCAGCAGCTTGACCTTATCCACCAGCATCATCATCTCCCGGATCAGAACATTCCGCTTTCTGTCCAACAGATCATAGCCCATCCGCGCCAGCGACAGAGATTTTTTGGAAGCAATCAGGTTGCCCTTGGTCGGGAATACCTTGTTTTCCATAGGCTTATTCTCCGAGCCGGCGTTTCAGAACCCGGGCTGCCCGCTTCGGATCGTAGTTGGCCTTGATGATCTCCGGATCCAGCCGGTCCAGCGCTTCCTGCGGCAATGTCGACAACAGCGCCCAGCCCAGATCCAGCGTTTCATTGATCGAACGCTTGGAGTCAAAGCCCTGGCCGACAAAAACCTTCTCAAACAGCCGTCCGAATTCCATATATTTCTTATCCATGTCCGACAGCTCGTCTTCACCGATAACCGAAGCCAGCGAACGGGCTTCCTGTACCTTGGCATAGCTGGCAAACAGCTGGTTGGATACATCGGCATGATCCTTACGGGTAAAGCCCTCGCCGATGCCGTCTTTCATCAATCGCGACAGCGAAGCCAGTACGCCGATCGGCGGATAAATACCGGTCTGATGCAAAGAACGATCCAGAACGATCTGTCCTTCGGTAATGTAGCCGGTCAAGTCCGGAATCGGATGGGTGATATCATCGTTAGGCATGGTCAGAATCGGAATCTGAGTGACCGAACCTTCGATACCTTCCACGATCCCCGCTCTTTCATACAGCGACGCCAGATCGGAATACAGATATCCCGGATATCCCTTACGGCCCGGAATTTCTCCCTTGGAGCTGGAAACTTCACGCAGCGCCTCGCAATAGGAAGTCATATCCGTCAAAATGACCAGGATATGCATGTTTTTCTCAAACGCCAGATATTCCGCCGCCGTCAGCGCACAGCGCGGCGTCAGCGTTCTTTCAATGATCGGATCATTGGACAGGTTGATGAACATGACAACCTTTTCCATGACGCCGGTTTCCTCAAAGCTGCGCCGGAAGTAATCCGCTACGTCGTTTTTGACGCCCATGGCGCCGAAAACGATACCGAAGTTCCTGCCGTCGCCTTCCGCCAGCTGCGCCTGACGGACGATCTGCACAGCCAGCTTATCATGCGGCATGCCGGATCCGGAAAAGATCGGCAGCTTCTGACCACGAATCAGCGTGTTCAGTCCGTCAATCGCCGAAATACCGGTATTGATGTAGTTTCGCGGATATTTCCGGGCCACCGGATTCAGCGGCTGTCCGTTGATATCCATCTGTTTTTCTGCATAGACCTCGCCCAGTCCGTCAATCGGTTTGCCTGCGCCGTTGAAAACACGGCCCAGGATTTCCCGCGACAGATCCATCACCATCGGATGACCGAGCAGACGGGTTTTGGTGTTGGTTTTGGACAAACCGGTCGTTCCCTCAAACACCTGGATGACAGCGCGGCCGCCTTCGATCTGAACTACCCGGCCGCTGCGGACCGAGCCATCCTTCAGCTCCAGTTCGACCATTTCTTCATTGCTGACATTCTCGACGTGGTCCAGGACGATCAGAGAACCGTTGATTTCATTCAAACCAATTAATTGAACGCTCATCTTTCTGTTCCTCCTTACTCGACCTGAGCCAGCGCCTGGTCAATCATTCCGAAATAATCGTCCAGCAGTTCCAGATGATCATTCGGAACGTCATATTTGATTTTGTTGACCTTGTCGATAATGCCGGTTTTCAGAATCAGCGATACCGGGATCCGCTTCGCCACCAGCTTATGACACTGATCATTCAGATAAACGATGATCTTCAGCATCTTGAACTGCTTCTCAAACGGCACATACGTATCCGCCGGATGATAGGCGTTCTGCTGCAGATAACCGACACGGATAACCCGGGCGATTTCCAGCGTCAGCTTCTGATCTTCAGGCAGCACGTCGGAACCGATCAGCTTGACAATCTCCATCAGCTGATTTTCCTCATGCAGAATGCCCCGGATCTGCTGACGCAGTCTGTTGAAGTCCCGGTCAACGTTTTTGTCATACCAGCGCGACAGATCATCCAGATATTCGGAATAGCTGTCGTTCCAGTTGATGGCCGGATAGTGACGGGCATAGGCCAGCGACTTGTCCAGCGCCCAGAAGCAGCGCACAAATCGCTTGGTATTCTGCGTTACCGGTTCGGAGAAGTCCGCACCCTGCGGAGAGACCGCTCCGATAATCGTTACCGATCCTTCCTGACCGTTGAGCGTCTGCACATAACCGGCCCGTTCATAGAACTGGGAAATCCGTGACGGCAGATAAGCCGGAAAACCTTCTTCCGCCGGCATTTCTTCCAGACGTCCGGAAATTTCACGCAGCGCCTCGGCCCAGCGGCTGGTGGAGTCCGCCATGATGGCGACATGGTATCCCATATCCCGATAATATTCCGCCAGCGTAATCCCGGTATAAATGCTTGCCTCACGGGCAGCCACCGGCATGTTGGAAGTATTGGCGATCAATACCGTCCGCGCCAGCAGCGGCATTCCCGATTTCGGGTCGATCAGGTCGCTGAATTCTTCCAGCACCTGCGTCATTTCGTTTCCTCGTTCTCCGCAGCCGACATACACGATGATATCGGCGTCGCACCACTTGGCCAGCTGATGCTGCGTCATCGTCTTTCCGGAACCGAAACCTCCCGGAATGGCGGCTGCACCGCCCTTGGCAATCGGAAACAGCGTATCGATGACACGCTGTCCGGTAATCAGAGGACGGGTAATCGGCATCCGTCCGCTGACCGGCCGCGGATTTCGGATTGGCCAGCGCTGCACCAGCGTCAGCGAATGCTCCTGCCCCTGTTCGTCGCGGATTCTGACAATCTCGTCATGAATCCGATAGCTGCCGTTTTCCGCCGCCCAGACGACTTCTCCGGACAGTTTCGGAGCGATCATGCAGCGATGCTCGATCAGTTCCGTTTCCGGGCAGACCGCATAGATCTGTCCCGGTACGACCTGATCCCCGACGCTGACCTTGACGCTCACATCCCAGCGTTTCTGTTCATCCAGCGGCGCAATGCTTGTTCCGGCGGCAATGAATGCCCCCTCCGATTTCATCAGTTCTGTCAGCGGACGTTCGATGCCGTCGAAGATATTTTTCAGAATGCCGGGTCCCAGTTCCACCGAAAGCAGCGATCCGGAAGGCCTGACCGGCTCTCCCGGCATCAGACCGGTTGTCGATTCATATACTTGAATCGTTGTGCTGTGGTCATCAATGCCGATGACCTCCCCCATCATTTCCTTCTTGCCCACAAAGACCATTTCCTGCATGAAAAAGTCTTTGGAATCTCTGACGGTGACGACCGGTCCGTTGATTGAATAGATCACATTGTTATTCAATTTCCTCACCTCGGTTTTCGTCATCTTAAATTAAAGCGTGAATCCGGAATGATTCTGGAACCACTCTTTCTGCATTTTCACTGCGTTCTCCAATGTTTCGTCCATCTCAAAGCCTTCCTCCGGGCACAGAAACCGGAATCCGCCCAGCGGCAGATCCCCCGTCTGAACCGGCTGCGCATACCCCAGCTTGTTCAGCAGCTGACCCATCAGCGCCTCATCCTCTTTCCGGACGACAAACGTACCGTTCTTGTCTTTCAGCTGCGGCAGTGACTGCAGCTTCTTCTCAAGAAATTGCGCATACTGTTCGCCAGCGGCAAACTGCTGCAGACGGCGGCGCACCTCGTCGAACAGTTCGGCTGCCATCGCCTGACGGCGTCCCAGAAGATCACGGTTGATCTTCAGCTTGGCTTGCGATGTCTTGGTCGCCTGAAGCAGCTTCAGCTCGCCGATTTCCCGTTCCCGGTAGTTTTCGGTTTCCTTTTTGGTCAAAACGGTGAAATACTGAATTTCCTCTTCTTCCATCTGTCTGACCTCAGCCTGGATCTGGTTGGTCACCAATCCGGCCTGATCCTCGATATCCGCGGTGATCATTCTGAACGCTTCTGTTCTTTCTGTCATCGTTCTCACCTCACAATTTGATGCCGATCGCTTCGCTGATGTAGCGGTCGATCGTCTCCCCGATTTTCGCTGATCCGTGACGATCCGGGATTTCAACCAGAAGAGGCCGGGAAAGCTTCAGCTTCAGTTCAGAAATCACATCCGGACAGGTATTGACGATTTTGGTTGTCATCAGAACGATGGCCACCTCGGGATCTTCCATCACCTTGTTGAGCACGGACAGCACTTCTTCCCGCTCATGAACCACGGTGCCTTCGACTCCCGCCAGTCGCATTCCCATCTGGGTATCGATATTGTCACTGATCAAATACAGCTTCATGTCCGTCTCCGATTTACAGATTGTTGATGATCAGGATCGAGATCAACAGACCGTAAATGGCGACGCCTTCACCCAGCGCAACGAAGATGATCGCTTTACCGAAGTTTTCAGAGTTTTCGGAAATCGCGCCGATGGCCGCCGGAGCTGCCGAAGCTACCGCCCAGCCAGCGCCCAGTGCGGAACAGCCGGTAGCCAGCGCCGCAGCGATGAAGCCCATACCCTGAGCCAATGTGCCGGTAATGGAATTGGCCGCAGCCTCGCCCTCAGCCAGCGCGCTGACGCCGCCGAACTGAAACAGAAACGCCAGAACAAAGACACCGCAGAAAACACAGATCTGAGCGATCAGACGATTTTTCAGCGTCGTTGCCGAAGCACCTTTTTTGTAGATAAAGAACAGCGGAGCGATCACCAGGATAACAGCGATCAGTGGCAGCAGCATTTCAACAGTACTCAACATGATTTTATTCCTCCCTTATGCATTTTCCGATGAAATCATCGTGAATTTCTTTCCGTTGCCGACAAAATAGCGGCTGAACATTTCGTAATACTCCAGACGCAGCGTCTGAATGCCGACGATCAGTCCTTCCAGCGCCATGACAAACAGGTTGCCGAAGATAAAGACAACCGGTCCGGCGTTGCCGGTCATTTCGACCAGCGTCATGACGACCAGCATCATGCCGGCATGGCTCAGTACGAAACCGCCGACACGCAGATAGGACAGCGAATTGGTCACAAAACTCAGCAGAATCTCAATGACCTCAAACACTTCCTCCAGGACAAAGCCGCCCCAGCCTTCCTCCGGCGTCAGCCCGTCGCCCCGCATCAGGGAGGCCAGCGGTTCCTTCATGAAGAACAGCACCAGCGGCACGCCGATAAACAGCACGATCAGCGGCGTCGAACCTGGATTAAACGGCAGCACTCCCGGCATGAAATTGCCGACGATGAACAGGATGATGTAACTGTAGAAAACAAAGCCGGCCACGCCGTTTTGCGAAAACAGAGCTTCCGCCGGTTCCCTGCGCTTGAAGTTCAGGTAAATATTGATGATCATCGTCATCAGAATCAGCACCGCGCCGATGGCTACTGCCCCGATCAGCAATGGCATCGTCGCGCTGGAATCCATGACCTCAAACAGCTTTTCCCGAACGCCGAACAGACTCTGATGGATCGGATTCAGCAGCGTTTCAATACCAAAGACCGATCCGAACAGAAAGCCGAAAATCATAGAAATCAAGCCTGCACGGCCCACGATGCCGGCCAGGCGGTTGTGCTTCAGCTTTTCCAGCAGCAGGCCGCCGACAAGCAGCACCGCTCCCTGTCCCAGATCACCGAACATGATGCCAAACAGCAGACAGAAGGTCACCGCCACAAACGGCGTCGGATCGATGTCCTTGTAGTTTGGCAAACCGTACATCTCAACAAACATTTCAAACGGCCGGAACAGCCAGTTGTTGTGCAGTTTGGTCGGCGGCGTCAGCTGCGACGCTTCATCCGGATCCCGCAGTTCGATCTGGACATCCAATCCCTCGAACTGTTTGCGGAATGAGGCTTCCGCCGAAACCGGAACGAAACCGGAAATCTGATAATCCTGATCAAAACGGGCGATGTAGCGATACAGCTTATGAATCTCACTGATATAGGCGCAATAGGAGTACACCTCCGTCAGTTCATCCCGATACTGATCCAGGATTTTCTTGCCGTCTACCGACGGAATCCGGATCTCCTCCAGAAACAGGTTCTCCATGATTTTGCGGACATCCTTCAGATATGTGTTGGATGTTGCGTACAGAATCCAGTGATAGTGTCCGCTTTTGTGCAGATCCTCCACGATGAAGTTTTTATTTTCGATCAGCGACAGCTTCTTGAAGCTTTCCAGCGGCAGCCGGCCCATGCCGAAGGAGATGTACTGGCAGCTGTGCATGGCCTCAAAGCCGTACTCTCTTACTTTTTCCAGTGCGATCTCATCATTTTCCGTCATGACCGACGTGTCGTTGGAATCGGTGATCAACGCGAACTGATCGTTGACTTCATGAATGAAGCTGTCGATCTGTTCCGTCGTATAATTGTGATTCCATTGCCGGGCTTTCAGCTCAAAGCCCACGCTATGTCCAATGTTTTTCAGCTGCGTCAGAAACTCGGCGTACACGTTATCCTGCTGAAGCAGTTTTCCGCCGTTGTCTTCCGTCACCATCCGGTCTGCCGGTTCCGGATGAAAATCAGTGCAGGTTCTGCATCGCTGCAGCACGTCTTCGAACTGATCCTTTCCGGCATGAACGGTGGCCAGCTTCATCTTTACAATAGACATAAGCTCCCCCTTTCCTCTTAATAAATCAGCAGCCGGCTGATCTTATCGGCGGCGATGCCGTAGCGGACGCCCTCGATAATGTCGATCACATTCTGAATTTCCACTTCTGATAACACCATATAGGCGACCAGAACGATATCCGCGTTAGTAGAAAACATCATGTGCCGGCGGTTGAGACTGTAGTTGATCGACTGAGTATGATACTCAATGTAGGTGAAGTTGGAAGCGTCGATGTAGCTGTGATACGCCGACTTCGACAGTCTTTCCATGAATTCGTCGGCGTCGCAGTGATCGATCATCTCTTCCAGTTCCCGACGCGGAATGCGCAGATAAACCGGGTTGATCAGCCGCTTGATTTCCTGCGGCGTCGCTTTGAAGTACCGTTTGGAACGGTAGATGCGGGTGATGTTGTCCAGCTCGATCTGAGTCAGGAAAATCTCCCGGATCTGTTTGCGGATTTTTCCGCTGAATTCGCGATCCGCCATCTTCATGACCTCGTCGTAATAATACTGACGAAGCACGCCCTCACAGGCGGTAAAGTCGAAATCACTCATCTGTTTGACGGCAAACGGGCGAAGCAGCTCGGCATACGGCGTTTTCTGCAGCAGCTGAAGCAGGGCGTCGAAATCCCGCACCTGAGCCAGCGCTTTGATATCGAAAGAGGTATGCTTTTCGATATACAGCGGCAGCTTCCCGATCAGCTTGTAATTGTCCTCTTCATTAAAAGAACGAATACAGGCTTTGATCTGTTCCATTTCGGTCAGCCGGATACCAAAGCGGTAAAACCGGTGATCTCCGCTGCCGGCATAACGCAGCAGTTTGGACAGCCGGCGTTCAATGTCGCGGCGGATCAGCGCCTCCAGCAGGCCGCGGTGCATGCCGCTTTCGCTGTAGCCGTCCAGCACTTCCCGAAACAGCGTCTCGTTTTTCAGATAGGAGGCGATTTCCGGAATGGTTTTTTTCTGCAGCAGCTGCTGATAATCCTCAGCCGTCAGCCGCTTGCCGAACATGGCCTTCGCCTTGGAAGCCATCGCCGCATTGGATGTTGCCATGGCACTCCTCCTTCCTTTTCAGTCCACAGCTTAAAAGGAGATCAGAGACTCAGGCAGCGGCGTACGATCTCTTCGCACCACGCTTCCTTTTTCTCCCTGTACTGAGCTTCAAGACGGTTCAGCTCCACTTCATATTCCTTGCGGTTTTCCGTTTCTACCTGGCTGATCTGGGCATCCAGCTCCGCCTTCTTCTCTTCCACCTCGCGATGAACCTGCTGCCAGGCCTGTTCGCTGATCTGCTTCTGGGCATCGGCGATCTTCTGCTTCAGCTCGAATTTCATCCGATGCGCTTCTTCCACGTCATGACGTGCTTTTTCATCCGCTCGAATCAGCTCGGAAATTTCGAACTCCATCTCTCATCCTCCTCTTTTCTCAATAAGCATTGTTTAGTATATTCCTTTCAAAAATGTTTTTCAACCGCGGGAATTCACAAATTTTCCGTTTCTTAATTTTTATCAGCAATTTCATGATTTTCTTTCAGCTATGCCAGGAAAAAAACTGTCAAAAGTGACCGTTTTGTGAAAGAAAATGCCGGCTATGGACAGGTCATGAAAAAAGAACAGCCCTCATCGCTGTTCTTCTTTCCCGTCTTGCTGGCCACAGCACTCAGTCCGTCTGTTTTTGCGAGACTTCCGGCTTGCGGCGATACACCGTTTTCCCTTCCTTGATCGTTTCTTCAATGTGAATCTGGGTCAGCTGTGAAACCGGACAGCACAGCGGATTGCGGTCCAGGATGATCATGTCCGCCAGCTTTCCCGCCTCCAGCGTTCCCTTGCGGTCTTCTTCATGATATTGCCAGGCAGCGTTGATCGTCACCGCTTCCAGCGCCTGCTGCACGCTGATCCGCTCGGCAGGATCCAGCTGCTGTCCCTGGCGGGTGATTCGCCGGCAGGCGCACTGCACCGTTTCCAGCATATCCGGACGGATGACCGGCGTATCCTGATGCAGCGTAAACGGCACGTGCGCTTGCAAAGCGGAATGCAGCGGACTGATCCGCATGCCCCGCTCGCCGAAATTCTGCAGGTGAATATCGCCCCAGTACCAGGTATGCGCGACGAAAAAGGAAGCGGCCATCTTCAGCGCGGCCATCTGTCTCAGCTGATCCGGCCGCACCAGCTGCGCATGGATCATCACCGGCCGCAGATCCTGATCCGGAAACTGCGGTTCAACGGCGGCGACCGCACGGATCAGCTGATCGGCTGCGGCATCCCCGTTGCAATGCGCTAACAGCTGCCAGCCCTGCTGCCACGCCTGACGGACAAAGGCTTCAACCTGATCGTCCCGCCATACCGGATAGCCGCAATAATCCGGCTGCAGCCGGTAAGGCCTGCTCATCCAGGCGGTTTTCCCCTGTGGCGAACCATCCAGGAAAATCTTGACACCGCCGATCCGCAAACGGGCCCGGTCCGAAACATGAGCCGGCATTTCCGACAGCTTTCGCATATCCCAATAACAGACCACATCCAGCTTCAGCCGATCCTGGCGGGACGCCTCATCCAGCAGCTGCCATGAGGCCGGTGTGGTCATGCCATCCTGAGCGGTGGTGATGCCATAGGACAGATAGATCTGCTGCGCGGCGTCCAGCTGCCGCTGCAATGCGGAAGGATCCGGCTGCGATTGCGGTCGGGCCAGGGTGATGAAGGCGGTTTCTTCCAGATATCCGTTCAGTTTCCCCCTCTCGTCACGGCCGATTTTGCCGCCCTCAGGATCCGGCGTCTGTTCCGTGATGCCCAGTTTTTCCAATGCCAGCGTGTTGCAGACGCCCATGTGCCCGGATGCGTGAGCGATCAGAATCGGATGCTGTGTACTGACCTGATCCAGCTGCTGGCGAGTGGGATGCTGATGCTCCGTCAGAAAATTATGGTCATAGCCAAAGCCCTGAACCCACTGTCCTGCTTCTGTTTTACGCTGCCGGATCGCCTGGGCAAGAAGTTCCTGCAGCCGGGGAATGCTGTCCGCGGTTTCCAGCGGGACCAGATCCACCGTGGACGCCAGCGCCGTGATATGACTGTGCGCGTCGATCAGTCCCGGCATCAGCGTCTGTCCTTTCAGATCGCGGATCGTCAGCGAATCCAGTCCCTGTGCGTATTGGCGGCACTGCGCCTGCGTTCCGACGCAGAGAATCCGCCCGTCCTCTTCCAATAGCGCCTGTGCCGTTTCTTTCTGTTTCATGGTTAAAATGGTTCCGTTGATGTATAACACTGCCATCGCTGTTCCCTCCTGTCAGATTTAGTATATCCCTTTTCTTCGCCAAAATGAATCCAATGTCTACCCGATCTGTCATCCCTCTATCATTCACTGACGGTTTGCATTATAATGAAAAGCGACTCATTGAAAAGGAAAGGGGAAAACGACGATGTGGAAAGAAAAACTCGGCGGCGCTTCATCATTTCTGACAGGGCTGTTTTTTATCCTGATCGGAATTCTGCTGCTGTCCGAATACACCAGCTTCTGGCTTCTTGTCTGGGTCTTGCTGATCGTGGCCTTTCTGTGGATGGGATTCAATGAACTGATCCTCTACCGGCGCACTCAGCGGCAGAAAACCCAGCTTCTCAAGGCAGCGCTGCTGATCGGACTGGCGGGGATCATCGCAGGCTGGCCCAAGCTGTTTTTCCGTTTTCTTCACATTGTGATCGGCTGGTGGGCGCTGTTCAGCGGCATCATCCAGTTTCTCTGTTTCCATGTCTGCCGGCGTGACTGCACCAGAGGCACCTACATCACGTTTCTGAAAGGAACCATCGATCTGATCTTTGCCGCCATGCTGATTCTGCGGCCGTTCAACAAGCTGTGGATTGTCTCTTCCCTGGCTGGCGCCTATCTGATTTTCTATGGCGCAATCACGGCGCTGGAAGCGCTGAAAGATCTGCTCAGTCAGAATCTGAGCATCCGCATCCGCAAGCATCTGCGCATTTCCGTACCGGTGCTGCTGTCCGCGCTGATTCCTCAGCGTGTCTTTCTGTCGATCAACGCGCTGATCAAAACCCAGAAACTGGTCCCCGACGATCCGACCCGGCATTCTCACAATACGGATCTGGAAGTCTTCATTTATCTGAAAGAATCCGGACCGGAGTCTTTGGGCCATGTCGATATCGCCTTCCAGGATCAGATCTATTCCTATGGCTGCCATGATCCTCATCACCGGAGATTGTTTGGAACGCTGGGAGACGGCGTTTTGATCGTCGCCGACCGCGACACGTTTCTGCATCACGCGTTAAAATCGGAAGACAAAACAATCATCAGCTACGGACTGACGCTCAGCGAACAGCAAAGGGCAACACTGCAGCAGCGCATCGATCAGATGATGGCCCGGACGGTGGCCTGGAAGCCGGACGCGCAGCTGCAATACGAAGCTCAGGAAGAAGTCTCAGCCCGCGATTACGCCTCACGGGTGTGGCAGGGCACCCGGGCGAAGATGTTCAAATTCACTGCCGGTCAGTTCAAAACGTATTTCGTCTTCAGTACCAACTGCGTTTTGCTGGCGGATGAACTGCTGCATTGTCCGCAGCTGGATCTCATTCCGATCAGCGGCATTGTCACCCCCGGAACTTATCTTGAATTTCTGAACACGGAATACCTGCGCCCCGGCGGAATTGTTACACAGCGAACGGTCTACAAACGCACAGCCGGAAAACACGGCGCAGAATCCGGCGGCTCTTCCTTTTCTTCCGGGAGTCTGTCCTCGTAATCCCCCATGTTCAAGATTGGAGAAGTATCCCGTCTTCTGGGAGTAGACCGTTCTTTTCTTCATTATTATGATCAGATGGGCATCATCGTTCCGGCTAAAAATAATAAAAACTACCGGCTGTACAGCGAAACCGATCTGATCGCCATCGCCAGCTCCAAGTATTACCGGGCAATGAAAATGCCGATCAAGCCTCTGACCCAGATCATCCAGACCAGCGACCTGCAGCGGAAAGTTGAGATCCTGCACCGGCAGAAGCAGTGGCTTCACCATCAGGCCAGCCTGTTTTCTGATCTGGCCACGATCGCCGACTTTGCCATTGAAACCATACGCCTCGCCTATCAGGATCAGCTGTTCAGCCCGGCTGTCAGTCTGGCTTTTGATTTCGTTCCGCTGATTGTCAACGGCGTCTGTACTCCACAGCTGAACGAGCCTGAAGTCCGAGAGCTGCTGGATTTCTTTCCTTTTGTCAGCTACGCTTATTATTTTCCCCGCTACGCCTTGACCGACCGGCGTCAGTTCCGATATGAGCTGGGGCTGGCGGCCATTCACTCCTTCCGTGAAAAATATCAGGTTCCGCTTCCTTCCCGTTCCCTTTTCTGTCCCAACACGTCCTGTCTGATTCAGCCCCTGTCCAAAACGATCCACGCTCACCCCTTTACCTATGACGATTTTGAACCGGCACGGGCATATGCCCGTCAGCATCAGCAGTCCCTGAGCGGTGAGGCGGTGGCCTATTGCGTTTTCACCAACTACGAATATGAACACGCGGAAATCCGCTTTGTTGTTCATTTGTTCACAAAATGATTGACTGTCAAGTTCCTTTATAGTTTATAATCTTCCCGTAAGGGAGGAAAAATCAATGAAAAAACTGCCGTCTTTACTCATCTGCGCCTTGCTGATGATCAGCGGATGCTCCAGTCCTTCGCCATCAGCGCCAAACGACACCGCCGCCCTCACCCCAGGGGTATACCAGGGCTCGGCCATGGGATTCCACGACCAGATTCAGGTCGAAGTGGAAGTGAGCGAAAGTCAGATTCTCTCCGTCCATGTAACCGATCATGCCGAGACGCGTTTTGTCGCCGATCTGGCTATCGAACAGCTGCCGGAAGACATCGTCGAACAGCAATCCATCACGGTGGATACGTATTCGGGATGCACCGTTTCCAGCAACGCCGTTCTCAGCGCAGTCAGGGATGCGCTCAGTCAGGCCGGAGATCTCTCGCTGTTTGAAAAAGAAACGCAGCCTCAGGAAATCAAAGAACAGACATTGCAAACCGACGTGGTTGTCGTCGGCGGCGGCATCGCCGGTTTGAGCGCGGCGATCACGGCCCGGGAAAACGGCGCTGAAGTCATTCTGCTTGAAAAGCTGGATCGTGTCGGCGGATCGACTGTGATCTCCGGCGGCATTCTGTATGCGACCGGAACCTATGTCAACAAACAGCAGGACAACGATCCGCAGGCGCTGGCCGATTACTGGCAGCAGCGGGCGGAAGGTCATGCCGATGACGCCATGCTCCGCATTGCTGCCGAAGGTTCCGCCCAGACCGTCGCCAAACTGAATGAATGGGGAGTTCAATTTGCCGATACGGTAGGCGCCTCGGGAACAAGTCCGGCTCTGCGCGCTCATTACGCCACCAATGAAGAAGCCGGCGGACAGGCTACCGACGGCGTGGATTTCATCGTCCCGCTGCTGCATCATGCCGAAGAACTGGGGATCACCATCATGACCTCGACTGCCGCGACGGAACTGATCCAGCAGGATTCCGCCGTCACCGGCGTCAAGGCGCAAAGCGAGGATACCCATTATACAATCCAGGCCGACGCCGTCATTCTGGCAAGCGGCGGCTATGATCTCAGTCAGGAAAAAATGGCAGACTACTCCGCGGAAATGGCGGGAAGCTGGGCGATCTCTTCCCCTGGAAATACCGGCGATGGTCTCGCCATGGCCCAGGCGGTCGGCGCTCAGACTGAGTTTACCGGCGGTGTGATCGGATTTAAGATCATCGACATCTCCCGTCATTACATTGAAGGCGTTAATTTGCTTGGCTGGATAGGAGCGCTGGGAGTGAGCGATCAGGGCACCCGGTTCGGCAATGAATCCGCGGATTATCCTATCTTCTGCACTTCGATGATCAATGCCCGCAAAGCCGGAGCACAGAAATTCTATCTGATTCTCGACAGCACGACAGAATCCATGGCCGCGCTGGCAGAAGAAGCTGTCGAAAAACATCTTGGTTTCAAAGCGGATTCGCTGGCTTCTCTGGCCGAGGCCGCCGGTATCGATCAGGACGCCTTCCTGAAAACGGTGGAAACCTACAATGCCCATGCTGAAGCGCAGGAAGCCGACGAATATGGAAAAACCAATCTTGCCGCTGTGGCTCAGGGACCTTTCTATGCGGTAGAAATCAAACCGGCAACGTTAGGAACCATTGGCGGACTTGTTTTAAGCGAACAGGCAGAAGTGCTGAACGAGCAGGGAGAGGCGATTCCTGGTCTGTACGCCGCGGGCGAAATCGCAAACAGCCAGTTCTTTTATAAAGAATATCCTGCCAGCGGCTCCAGCATTTCCATCAGCGCCACATTCGGAAGAATCGCAGGCGAACAAGCTGCCGCTCTGGCTCAGTAATCCGGCCTTCCCTGAATTGAAACCCACAACGCCCGTCATTTACGGGCGTTGTTTTCTGTTATGCAGCGTTGAAAAGACAGAAAAAAACCGGAATCATCCGGTTCTCCTCTTCTTATTTCTGTTTCAGCTGCAGCTCTGCCTGTTCCTGTTCATAACGGGTAGCCATGGCTTCCACCGCATCCTGCTGATCCAGCGGGAAATAAATGAAGCGGCTGACCTTTTTCACAGTAAAATCGACTCTGACCTCGGAAGTTTCCTCCTGAACCGTGACATCCAGCCGGGTAATCCTGTCCCACGGATACACATTGCCCAGCAGCACGATCCCCTTATCGGAAAAACCGCTTTTCATCCGGCTGTACAGCACGCCCAGCGCCATGATCATCAGCGTCTGGCAAAGGCTGATCCACGAATGATCCTGAAGCAGCCGGATCAGACCGAGGACAATGAAGAAACCGGCGACAAACCAGACCTGACCTACCTTGCCGTGCACGGTAACCCGTCTTGAAGCCAACGCCATCCGGGTCAGATAGAACAGCAGGATAATGTTAATCACAATAATAGCGATTTCCATGCATTTCACCTCAATGGAGGTATTATATCATGTTCCGCGGCATTGTAAAAGCGCGTTGACAAAGGACGGAGGCTATTGTAGGATGAAAAAAATAAAGGGGGTCCGGTCAATGATATGTACCCCCTTTACTGGACAAACCCAGTGGAGGGGGTTTTTAGATGAAGTACAGTTATGAATTCAAAATCAAATGTGTGG
>CAJFOC010000061.1 GCA_904395815.1 uncultured Holdemania sp. | reverse complement strand
TTACGACTTGTGGTTCACTACACTTGGCGGTAACTACCTGTGGTTGGCTTATCTCCAACTGAATTCGTGCCATGCCCGGCACACAAGAAAAAAGCAATATCCGAAGATATCGCTTTGATCTTGACTTGATTTGAAATTAAGCCAGAATTCCGAAGAAGGACAGAACGATCGCGAAGACAACAACAGTGATGATCAATCTGTTGGAGTTCATCCACTTCTTACCCAGCATCCAGTAGCACAGTACCGCGAACAGAGCCGGGAACAGCTTAGGCATGATGCTGTCAGCATAAGACTGCAGGTTGAACTCGTTAAAGATTTCTTCGCCCGTTTCAGGATCAATACCCAGGCTCATCTTCAGAGTAGACAGCGGGAAGTTAACGTTCAGGGCAACCATGCCGCCGACAACGGTCAGACCGATAACGGAAGCCGCTTCTGTCAGAGCATTCATTGTTCCAGACATCGTTGTAACGAGCTTAACGCCCTGTTCATAACCCATGTCAAACATCTTCATACGCAGGAACAGAACTGCAACCATCCAGATTTCCCAGATGATCAGGCCCAGCGGATTGCCTTCCAGAGCCATCGTCGCAGCGATGGATCCGAATACCGCGCCTGCGATCATACCGAAGATCGTATCACCGATACCGGCGAACGGTCCCATCAGCGCTGTCTTAATCGAAGCCGCAACGTCCAGACCAGAGCCTGTTTCCGCTGTCTGTTCTTCGATAGCGATATTCATACCAACGATGATATCACCCATTGCAGGCTGTGTGTTGAAGAATACCGAGTGAGTTCTCAGCGCCTTCGCCTTCAGTTCCGGGTTGTCACCATACAGCTTGTCGATAACCGGCAGCATCGTGGTCAGATAGCCCAAGCCCTGCATACGTTCGTAGTTCCAGCCGATCTGAGAGTTCCAGATCCAGCGCAGGTTCAGTTTTCTTAATTCCTTCTTTGTAAACTTCTTACTATTCGTCATAATCGTCGTCGCCTCCATTTGCTACGCCGCCAGCTAATTTAGCAGAAGCGTTCTGGTAAGTAATCAGAGCAGCTACCAAACCGATCAGAGAAATACCCAGGATAGGCATGCTCAGGTAAGCAGCCAATACGAAGCCCAGGATAAAGAACTGAGGTTTTTTCGTAACCGGCAGATAACGCATCAGGATCGCGAAGCCTACAACCGGCAGCAGTCCGCCAGCGAATTTGAAGCCGTTCATCAGCCAAGTCGGGATGATCGCGATCAGCGTATCAACAACACCCTGGCCGGCAACCAGCAGCAGGAATACAGGCAGCGCACGGGACAGTCCCCAAGGGATGATACCCAGCGTGTTCATCAGAGTGATACCCTTTGTATTGCCAGTTTCAACATAACGGTCAGCGATGTGCTGGAATACCGTGTTGGAGAAACGAGCCAGAATATCCAGCTGTGTGAACAGAGCCGCCAAAGCGATACCGATCGAAGAAGCCATTACGACCGGGTCAGCACCGGAAGCAGCACCCAGAGCAGTAGCGATCATACCCGAAGACGTGATGTTCGGAACAGAAGCTCCACCGTAAGTGCCAACGCCCAGCTGAGTCATCTGCAGCGTACCGCCGACAATCAGACCATATTCCAGATTGCCAACAACGATACCCGAGAAAACACAAGCGGTGATACAGTTGTTGAAGCCGATGCCCCATGACAAACTGTCGATGATTGACCAGAATGCCCATGCTGTTAACACGAGAATCTGAATCATGTTTAAAGACATAAATAGTCCTCCCTTTCTTAACCTTTGTGTCTTGGTGTTTCTGGCCGAAGCCAGTCTCTTGAAAGCGGATACATCGCAAAAGGTATGGCTTCAGTTACCTCTGTTCTGATGTAACCGTTTTCTCGATGGTTAAATGATACACTAGGATCGCCGTTTTGTAAACCCTTAACACACATTTTTCACATAATTCAAAGTCATTTTCACAAAATTATGTTGTTTTGTATCGTCATTTTTTTCTCTTTTGTCACTGGATTCCCCTTTAACAAAAGGAGTATAACTCTTTCCTTCTTTTTTTATCCATCACCTTTTCATTGAACCGCAGCGTTTTTTATTTTCATTAAAATGCGTTGCTTTCATAACGTTCATTCGCTCCGATTTTGCCTCTTTCCCTTCCTGCAGCCTATGTTGCCACGCCGGGTTTTAGAACTGAAGTAATCTTAATCGTCCATCTTTTTCACAAGTCGCAAACATCTGAAAAAAAACCCCGGCGGACCGGGGAGCGGGATTATGAAATCTGTTTTGCCAGCTCGATCAGATCATCTGCCAGCTGTTCCATCTTTTCCTTTTCAATCTCGTCGTCATGCTTGGTCGCCGTGTTTTCCACAATCAGCGACCCATTGGCATTTTTGCCCCGGCAAACCACCATTCCCTTTTCATAGTAGGAAACCGAGGTATATTTACGCCGGTCATCCGCAATGGCGGCCACATTCAGCTTGGCCTGCGGATCTCTTTTTCTGACAATCGCTTCCAGTTTTTCCGCATTGCCACGGCTGGCCTCAAAATAACCGATCCCCAGCCGCTGCCCCTTGCCGACGCAGTCCAGCACGATCACATTGCGGTCCTTGATCGTGTTAGGCAGCGCTTCCCGCAGCATGTAATCGCCGATATGGCTGCCGGAACCGCCGTCAGTAAAGACAAACGCAACATCCTGCCGCAGCGCTTCCGGCAATCGCTGGGCAATCAGAACGGCTGTGATGACGCCGGAAGTGTTGCGGTTCAGATTGACTTTGTTGCCCGCCTTGAACGTCATGATAAACGAGACGATGATCAGCAGAATCAGCACCGCAACAATGAACAGCGACAGACCGAAATTCTGTTCGAAATTGATTTTATCACCGGAATAAAGAATAAATACCAGCCCCAGCACCATGGCCAGAATCAGCGGCGTATTCATCGGCAGAAAGGAAGCCGCAAAGCTGGCGCTGCCGTCCATTGGAAAATAGCGCATCGGATTGCCGAAATTGTGAATCAGCGTGTCGTAATGAGCCACAAAGATCGTCTTGGCCTTGCTGACATTGCCTACCATCAGATTCAGACCCTTGGTCCGCTTGCGCTTGCCGACCGCCCCGCGCACCTTGTAACCCATCGATTGCAGATCCTTGCCCAGTTCATTGCAGAAAAAATTCTTTTCCTTGACCGTGAACCGTCTTCCCATATTGATACCATATTTGATAATCAGATCATCTGTATTCATTGCTGTCTCCTCTTCATCGCGCTATGCGCAGACTATTTCTTTCCCCATGGCCATTTGATTTTAAACGGGGTGCTCTTCGTGTTAGCCTGCTGCAGTTTGTGCGCCTCCTTGTCGGGAATGAATTTGTTAAAGCAGTGCACCAGTTTCGTTCCCGCATACACGTTGATCGCGATGACCTCCGTATCGCTGACTTTGACCAGCAGGCTGTCCATTGTCGATTTGCCCTGTTTATAGACCCATTCCTGCACCTCATCCCAGCGCGCCATCTGACAGTATTCATGATCGTCACGGGTATAGACCACAAAGAACTCCGGATACGCCTCGAACACCCGATAATCCTGGGTCTTCCACAACACCAGCAGCGAAATAACAATCAGCACCGCACCGATATACCACAGAAAATCAGCCGCTATCATCACAATTCCCAGAATGATGCAGACGATAATTGAAACCATCGGCTTGATATTGATAGTGACGGCCGGCTTTCCCCGCTGCGGCAGTTCCGCAATTCGAATCCGTCTCGCCCTTAAATCTTCCATTTTTTTCACCTCTGAGGTTAATTATAACAAAGTTCCTTGTGTTCGTCATTCAAAATTACACTTCGGTCCGGAAAAGGCATTCCCCGCTTGCCGGGAAGATTTTCTTCGTTTTTTTCTGTTCCTTTGTTATAATGAAAATGTTTAATAAAAGGATTGAGGAGTGAAAACCATGTGGATTATCTTGTTTATTACAGTTGTAGGCGTTGCCGTCTTTGCCTCGCGGATGAAGTATCTGAAGGATATTCGTGATGACATCAACGCGGCCGGCGGTATCGGCCCGAAATATCAGCTGCTTGATTTTTCCAAAGGCCCAAAAATCGCCTATCTTCTGCTGGCGGTCGTCGGCGTGATCTCTGCTGTCTACGGATTTATGACGGCCGATGATACTACTGTCGCGCTGGGCATTCTGATTTTCTTTCTGTTTCTGGCTGAATTCTTCAGTGCAAACGTTCAGTATCGCTTTTATTACAGCGATACCGCCTTTATCAATCGTGGCAAGGTTGTCCGCTACAAGAGTATTAAGGATTTTGAAAAAAAGCGGATCCCGTTTGCCTTCGTTGCTGTGATTACTTACAGCGGCGACAAACATCTGGTGCCGCCCAAGGCGCTGAATATCATTCAGGAACACATGAAGAAAAAATAAGTTCTGTTTGGCAGGCGGTGAACAAGTAACTTTTCGGTTTGCCGCCGTCTTTTTCTCTTCGTTTTGGTCTTAGAAAAGAAAAAAAGAGCTGAGCGCTCCCGATTGCCCACATGGCTCTGGATTCGCTGCAGCTCATTTTTTTACCGGTTTTGATCTGACCTGATTAAAGATCCTTGATCAGCGGCATGAAGTCAATCTTTTCTTCTGTCGGTACCATCTGAGCGGTAAACTTGATGCCCTTCTCATTCAGTTCTCTGAACGCAGCGACATCTTCCGGCGTTACGGAAACCGAACGCTTGACCTGTGTGGAACCGTGCTTGTTCGACATATTACCAACGTTAACAACAGGGAAAACATAACCCGCATCATAGACCTGCTTTACTGTTTTCGGGCCTTTCAGAACAATGAAGATTCTGTCATTCGGATATGCTTCCTCTTTCAGTCGGGCAGCCGCTTTTTCAGCCGGCAGAATCGACAGTTTTACTGCTGACGGGCAAGCCATCTTCAGCGCGATTTTCTGAATTTCATCCTTTGCCGCCATATCATCAATAACCATAATACGGGTAGCATTCAGGTTATTCGTCCAGTAAGCCGCAACCTGACCATGGATCAATCTTTCGTCAATACGAACATTTACAATTTCCATAAGTACCAATTCCTCCCTTTGTAAGCGTTTAATTTGACTATCCTCATTTTAGCGTAATTCATTCTGGCTGTCAACAATACCATTGCACCCCACCCTCTTTTTCAGTTGCCTCATTTTGCCTGACAACCCGTCATTCGCAGCCAAAAACCCCTTTAATTAAAGCTAAAAGCAATGCTTTCCCCCTGCACTGGCATATCCTGAAAAATCCTGATTTTGGACGTGAACTTTTGGTGAATTCTTTTCAGAAAGCCTTTTCATTCCTTTTCTTTTGTCAAATCGATTGATCTTGAGTATAATGAAAACTGGCGGTGATTCAATGACAACGTTCAAAGTCATGACGTTCAATCTGAAAAACGATATGTTTTTTACCCGCAAAAATCTGCGCTGGGATACCCGCCGGCAATACGTCCGCAATCTCATCTCAGCGACTTCTCCGGACATCATCGGCGTTCAGGAACTGACCAATCCGATGCGGCAGCAGCTTCAGCAGCTGCTGCCGCGTTACGACTTTGTCGGTCTGGCCCGCAATCGGAAGCGTTCTTTTCTCAATGAACATTCCGATATTTTATTTCTCAGGGATCGTTTTGAGCTGCGGCACTATCGGACCTTCTGGCTGTCCCCTCATCCGGATCGGCCGGGCAGCCGCAGCTGGTCCAGCCTGTTTCCACGGATCTGCACGATGGCGGAGCTGCGCTGTCGGGAAGATGGAGAACTCATTCGCGTCTTCAACACCCATCTGGATCCTTTGCTGGCGATTTCACGGAATTATGAAATCGCAGCCATTCTGCGCGAAATGCAGAGCATGCAGCAACAACAGGCCTGTCCGCTGATTCTGATGGGCGATCTGAACACAACGATGTCCAGCCGTACACTGAAAAAAGTGACCCAGGCGGAAAATCAGCTCAGTCTGCGGGTCGTGTACGAATCAGGCACAATGTTCAATACACTGCACTACGGGCACGGAAGACTGAAGGAAAACCGCGAACCGATCGACTACATCTATGTCAACGATCAGCTGGAAGTTCTTTCCAGCCGGATCATCACGACCTGCTTCAACGGACTGTATCCTTCGGATCACTATCCGGTACTGTGCTGTCTGCAAAAGAAAGGAAAGGCTGAACCATGAAAAAATACTGGGAACTGTTTATCACCTTCGCCAAGCTGGGATTGTTCACCTTTGGCGGCGGGTATGCCATGCTGCCGCTATTGGAATCGGAAATCGTCGACAAGAAAAAGTGGGCGACCTATGATGAAATCACCGATTACTATGCGATCGGCCAGTGTACTCCGGGCATCATCGCCGTTAATGTCTCCACTTTTATCGGTTACTATCAGAAAGGGATTCTCGGCGGTTTTGTCGCCACCTTCGGCTTTGTTGTTCCTTCGCTGATCATCATCATCCTCATCGCGGCGTTCATTCAGAATTTCGCGTCGCTGGCCATCGTTCAGCACGCCCTGAACGGTCTGAGAGTGGGCGTCTGCGTCCTGGTTCTCTCTTCAGTCTGGAAGCTGATCCGCAACGGCGTCAAAGACGGCTTTGGCGCTGCGATGTTTCTCTATGCGCTGATCTTGTCCGTACTGACTGACGTTTCTGTCGTGCTGATCGTCGTCGGTGCCGGGCTGTTTGGATTTCTCCGATATAAGCTGGGAGGGAAAAAGGCATGAGTCTTCTGTTCAATCTGTTTGTTGAATTCTTCAAAATCGGTCTGTTTGCGATCGGCGGCGGCCTGGCTACCATTCCTTTTCTGGAACAGCTGACGGTCAAGTACACCTGGTTCTCCATGGCCACGCTGGTGGACATGATCGCGATCTCCGAATCAACGCCGGGTGCGATGGGCGTCAATATGGCCACCTATACCGGTTTTACAACGGCCGGGATTCCGGGGGCACTGATCGCTACTTTCGGTCTGGTGCTGCCCAGCATCATCGTGATCATCATCATCGCGCAATTTCTCAAACAGTTCCGCAACAGTCCTGTAGTCAGCTCCCTGTTCGCAGCGCTGAAACCGGCGGTAGCGGCCTTGATTCTTGGTTCGGCGCTGAGTCTGATCACGGTTTCCGTCATCAACCTCGACGCGTTTCGCCAATCCGGACAGCTGCTGGATCTGTTCCCGCTGAAAAACCTCTGTCTGTTTGCCATCCTGGTCATTCTGACCACCCGCATCAAAAAACATCCGATCGTCTGGATTGCGCTGTCAGCGCTGATCGGGATTCTGTTTCGGTTCTGAATTCATTTCTGCTGTAAAAAAGGAGTGCTCCGTCAGGAACGCTCCTTTTCTTTTCAAGAGAAACCTAAAGGGTGATATGATTCCCGGTACAAACCAGGTGGGTATCCTGTTCAGGATTTTAGGATCCCCTGAGCAGTCAGGGTCTTCAACACCAAACTGAAACGTCCGGATTCCCTTATATCAAGTGTTGGAAATATATGTGTTCCCTTTAGGCATTAGTATTATATCACGCAATTTTTTAATTATGAATGCTTGACATTTGGAAACTTATAGAAACCGTTTATTTCTCCAGCATGATGTGCAGTTCTTTCAGCTGTTTTTCATCCACGGAGTTCGGCGCTTCACTCATCAGATCAGAAGCGCTGGCGGTTTTCGGAAAAGCGACGACATCGCGGATGTTTTCCGTCTGAGCCAGGATCATGATCAGCCGTTCCAGGCCGATGCCTACCCCGCCATGCGGCGGCGTTCCATAGCGGAAAGCCTCGATAAAGAAACCAAATTTCTCCTGTGCCTCCTCCATCGTCATGCCGATCGCTTCAAAGACCTTTTTCTGCACCTGCTGATCATGGATACGGATCGAACCGCTGAGCAGCTCGTATCCGTTGAGCACCAGGTCATAGGCCCGTGAATAACAGTTTTCCGGATCCGTCAGCAGCTTGTCCACATCTTCCAGATTCGGGCAGGTGAACGGATGATGCGCGGCGACATAGCGCTCCTGTTCCTCGCTGTATTCAAACATCGGAAAGTCAGTGACCCACAGGAAACAAAACTGATTCTCATCAATCAGCTGCAGTTCATGTCCCAGCTTCACCCGCAGCGCTCCCAATGAGGTCTGCGCGATTTTGGCTGTATCGGCGATCATGAAGACAAGATCGCCATCAGACAGCTTCAGCTGCTGTTTCAGCGCTTCCTTTTCCTGATCGCTGATTCCCTTGGCGATCGAGCCGCTCAGCTGCCCGTCGCTCAGCTTCAGCCAGGCCAGCGCCTTGGCGCCATAGATCCGGACGTATTCCTGCAGTTTGTCGATCTCCTTACGGGAAAACCGCGACGCCGCGCCCTGGGCGACCAGCGCGCCAACCATGCCCTTTTCCTCAGCCAGCACGTTGCGGAACACGGTGAATTCCGTCTGCGCAAAAAGCGCACTGACATCCTGAATTTCCATACCGAAGCGCAGATCCGGCTTATCGGAACCATACCGGGCCATGCATTCCCGATACGTCATGCGCGGAAACTGCGCCGGCAGTTCCACCTGTCTGACAGTCCGGAAAATCTGCTGCATCAGTCCTTCCACCACTTCCCAGATCTGCTGTTCATCAACAAAACTCATCTCGATATCGATCTGAGTAAATTCCGGCTGGCGGTCAGCCCGCAGATCTTCGTCGCGAAAACACCGGGCGATCTGAAAATAGCGCTCCAGCCCGCCGATCATCAGCAGCTGCTTATAGATCTGCGGCGATTGCGGCAGAGCGTAGAATTTGCCCTTGCTGATGCGGGAAGGGACGAGGTAGTCGCGCGCTCCTTCCGGCGTGGATTTGCACAGAATCGGCGTTTCCACTTCAATAAAGCCCCGCTCGGACAGATAATTGCGGGTCAGCAGCGCAACCTGATGACGCAGCATCAGATTTTTCTGCAGCGGCGCCCGCCGCAGATCGAGATATCGGTATTTCAGCCGCGTATCCTCCAGCGCATCCGTCTGATCGGCAATGATCATCGGCGTGGTTTCCGCCGTATTGATCACCGTGATCTGGCGGGCATACACCTCAATCTCCCCGGTCGCCATCTTCGGGTTTTTATCCTGCCGCTGCACAACCTTGCCTTCTACCTGCAGAATATACTCGTTGCGGACTTCCCTGACCTGCTCGGCCACCGTTTCATCACAGGTAATCTGCACGATTCCGCTGCGGTCGCGCAGATCGATGAAAACCAGGGAACCCAGATTGCGCCGCCGGCTGACCCAGCCGACCAGCGTCACCTCGCTGCCCGCGTCGCTTAACCGCAGATCCCCGTTGTTATGTGTTCTTTTCATTCGCATTCGCCCCTTTCAAAATAACGATCCAGCACCGCGATCAGATCCTGCTGCGCAATCGTGATCTGTTTCTGCTGATCGATGAATTTGACATTGACCTTGCCTTCTG
This sequence comes from uncultured Holdemania sp., assembly GCA_904395815.1. Classification (GTDB taxonomy): domain Bacteria; phylum Bacillota_I; class Bacilli_A; order Erysipelotrichales; family Erysipelotrichaceae; genus Holdemania. The sequence continues at coordinate 5,674 of CAJFOC010000061.1, read as the reverse complement.
CCGCTTCCGCTTCCCCGGCGATGACCGCCACGCGGGTTTGATGGCGATCCACCGATTTGAACTGCGCCTTCAAAGAACGCGGCAGGACGTTGAATTCCGTGTGATACCCCGCGGCGCGGCATTCGGTAGCCAGCTGCAGCGGCAAAGTGCCGACCTCGCCCAGCGCCATGACATACACATCCAGACGTCGCGGTTCCTCCAGCTTCACGCCCTCTGCCTCAGCCAGAATCATCAATCGTTCCAGTCCCATCGCAAAACCGACGCCGGACATCTGCGGACCGCCGAAATATTCGACCAGACCATCGTATCGTCCGCCGGCAAACACCGTCGCCTGACTGCCGGATTGCGGATGAGTGGACACCACTTCAAATACCGTATGAGTATAATAATCCAGACCTCGAACCAGCCGCGGATCAATTTCATAAGGAATCTGCAGATCATCCAGCGCCTGCAGCACCTGATCAAAATACTGGCGGGAATCCTCCGTCAGCGAATCCTTCAGCGAAGGAACGTTCTGCATGGCCGGATGTTCCTGATCCACCTTGCAATCCAGCAAGCGCAGCGGATTCTGTTCATAACGGCGCCGGCAATCTTCGCACAGCTCCTGGACGCAGCCCTGAAAATGTTCTTTCAGCACGCCGCGGTAGGCCGCCCGGCTCTGATCATCGCCCAGCGTGTTGATCAATACCTTTACCTGATTGAGTCCCAGCGCCTTGACGATGCTGTAACCCAGCGCGATCACCTCCGCGTCAATCAGCGGACTCTTCATGCCGATGTTTTCGATGCCAAACTGGTTGAACTGACGATACCGGCCCTTCTGCGGCCGCTCATAACGGAACATTTCTCCCAGATAATACAGTTTGGCCGGCATTTCCGCCGCTCCATACAGCTTATGCTGCACAAAAGAGCGAACGACGCCCGCCGTGCCTTCCGGCCGCAGCGTCAGCGAATCCTCTCCATGTACGGAAAAGGTGTACATCTCCTTGTTGACCATATCCGAGCTGTCATTTTCCCGTTTGAATACCCGGGTATCTTCAAATACCGGCGTTCTGATCTGTTCATAACCGTACACATCGCACAGATTGCGGATCAGATCTTCTACTTTCTGCCATTTCCGGGTTGTTTCCGGAAGCAGATCCTGTGTCCCCCGTGGGGTCTGCAGCATCACCATTCGCTCATTTCCTCCTTTTTGTTTTATTCCACAAAAAAAACGTCCCTCTAAGGACGCTTTTTGCGCGGTACCACCTTAGTTCAGCGGTGAGCTTCTCACCGTGCCCTCTGTCCGTTAACGCCGGATCACGTCGGCAGCTACTGTTGTTTCCCTGCCGCTTCTTGCAAGTGTCGGTCGCCGCTTCCGTATCAGGACAGTTTCAGCCACGCTCTCCCTCTCTGGACATACTTCCCGCGGTTTCCTCTTGGTCTGAGAATTTCTGGTACTAGTTTACCACGTTCCCCCGCTTTGTACAAGAGCCTCCTTGCGGGCGAAACGCGGTGGCCGCCCCCCTTCTGTCCTGCGGCAGAGAATCGCCGTATTCTGTCCCCCTGCGCGAAAAAAGAACCCGGACCGCTTCCCCGCCGATTCCCTGGCGAAGAAGTGTCCGGATTTCTTCTGATCTTCTATGAATAAAACTACATCAGCGGCGGTCGGGTCAGATCCCGAAACGCGCCAGCCAGTTCATCCATAACTACCAGCGATTGCGGATTGCCGGCCTCATCGGTAACCGAATCCAGCGGCGGCACGATCAGTTCATAAAATCGCTGTTCCCATATCTCATGCAGATCCAGCGCACAGGCATACCCATAGGCCCGGTAAGCGTAATTCGGCTCCCGCGCCGCCAGCGTATCCAGCCGCTGATTCGACATTCTCAATAACGACTGCTGCCATTGGCGCACCTGCGCCCGCAGCCGCTGTCCCTGCGCATTCAGCGGCGCGTGACGGTACAAAAGCAGCAGCGAAATCAGAGCCCCTGCCTCGCCAACGCTGACATACAGACGATAAACGCCGTATCCCGAATACAAGGACGCAAACAACGCCAGCCAGACAACCAGCGCAATACCCCGTCCCAACCGTCTTACAACCGTTTTGCGATCCGCGGTTCGCCGACCCATCAGCGCAGCTGTTACGCCGGTCCAGATCAGCTGGAAAAGGGAAATGGCAATCAGGCCGCCATCCATGCCCAGCGCGGCTGTACACAGCACCAGCATCGCCGCCAGCGGCAGAAGGCATAATCCATGAAAGAATATCATGATTCCCTTCAGTGAAGGCGGAAAATATCCTTTTCTTTCCTGTCTGGCCTGCCGCAGCGCCGTGTTCATCGCACTGGCAAATTCTGTCCCCAGCGCGCCGCTGATCACCTCATTGTCCTCTTCTTTGAACAAAGCGTCCATCAGATCCTTCTCCCAGCGCGGCTGATGAATCAGCGGTTTGCCCCGCATCAGACGCAGACCATGGCTTTCCATCCGCACCCGCAAATGACCGCGGGCAACCCAGTTGACCATCACCAGCGCCACATCCTGAACCGTACAGGACTGATCGATGAACAGCCGGGCCTGCAGCGGATTGACTCCCGAAGGCAGCTCACCGCTGGCGCCGGCAGTCTTGCCCCGCTGTACCAGCGCGAAAGCCGCGCAGGCCAGCACCATGCCGCAGGCAAACATCGACCAGAACGAAAGCGCATCGCTGCTTCTGAGCATCTGAGACGGCAATGGAACCGTGACCGTCACCCGATCCAGATCGCTGACCGGCGCGCTACTGGTGATGGACAGCACTTTTCCGTCTTCTTCGCTTTGGACTGTGACCGTATCCAGATCTTCATACAGGCCATCATAACAATTCACTTCAAATTCCGTCGCCTGCGGCATCCGGATCGTCACATCCAGCTGTTCGATCAGACCGCCGCTGTAGGGATCCGTCAGGTTCAGATACAGATCCCGGGGGATTTCATCCAGCCGGATCGTATAATCCATGTTCAGCGTCATCTGCTCCGGCGGATTTTCCAGATGAAGATAGCCGTAACGTGAAATCTCCAGATTCGGGTCGTTGATTGTCACATCCAGCAGTTCGCAATCCGATGACAACGAATTGAAAAACAGATCGAGATCCCATTCCGATTCGCGATCATGAAAGGTCATCATCATCTCACGGTGAACTTTCAGATCCAGATTTTCCAGCACCTCAATTGACAGCTGCAGCCGGTGAATCACCAGCGGATACTCATACTGCGGCGCCTGGGCAAACGCCCCTTCCTGTAACGTGACCTGCAGCACGACATCCGATTCCTCTGTCGGCTGATCGGAAACAAACGTGAACACGCCTTCATTCCAGCGTCCCTGTCCATAACGGCAGCTGCCGTCGGAGCTGTAGCCGCAATCCAGCCGCCAGTTGTCCCGCTGCAGCGATTCCTCCATCGTCAGCTGCACCGACAGCGATTCCGTCGTCAGATAGCCGATCAGCGGATCGGAAAGCATCCACGTCAGCTGATCCTGCTGGGGATCGTTATCCTGATAATACTGCAGCGTATAGCTCATCTGATACCGCACCGTAGCGGAAGTCTGATTGGCATTGACCGTCAGGATGCTGTAATCTTCGTCAATTTCCAGCTCAACGCCCTCGCCCTGGACCTGCAGATCCTGCAGCGTCACCTTTTCATCGCGTACCTGCGGTTCCACATAAAAGATTTCCGGTTCGTTGTCCTGCAGCTGCAAAACAACCTCCTCCTGTACCGTCACCGAGCGGTCCGCGTGCACCATGGCCGTCACCTGACGGCTTTCAATCCGCGGCAGATCCTCCTGCGCGCTGACGCTGACCGGAGTCAGTCCCAGCAGCAATGCCGCCGCCATGATTTTCATCAATCCCCGCATGACTTTACCCCCTTCTTTTTCAGCTCCACCGGTCCGTTTCTCAGATCGAGAATCCGCCCGACGTAATCCTGACACTGCGGCTGCGCTTTCAGCCGGTCAATCGTTTCATTGCGGCCAAAAAAATGCATCGGAATCACCCAGTCGGTCTCGGTCCGCCGCATCCAGGCGTCCAGCCCCCAGTAATAAGCTTCTTCCAGCCGCGGATCCGCCGGAATCATCGCCAGGTCAAAATGCTGATGAGCCACCTTTTCCAGTTGCTCGAAATACCGTTGTTTCATCCGCTGATTATCCGCTTCCTCCGCCGCGTTGTCCGCCTTCCAGTGCCACCAGTTCAAATCGCCGGCATGATAGATCGACCAGCCTTCCGTCCGGACGATCATCGCCACCCCCTCATCCGTCGACGGCAGTGTCCGGATTTCAATCCCTTCCAGCTGCAGCGTCTGATCGGCGCGCACATGCCGGTGATGCTCATCCTCCGGTGCGAAAATATCATGACTGAGAACATACCAGACCTGATCGGAACCGTATTCCAGGATCGTCCTGTTCCAGTGATCTCCATGATGATGACTGTTCAGAAACACCGTTGTGCATCTGGGATCCAGCGTCAGCGGCGGCTGGCCGTAATAATCGAAGATCAGCGTTTTCCGCGGCAGCTGCACCATCATGCTGCTGTGCTCAAGCCAGGTCACCCTCATCGTCTTTTCCCCTTCTTTCTTCTTGTTTCTATTGTATCGAAACCCGGACAAAGAAAAAAGAACGATTTTCGTTCTTTTGTAAAATCTTCTTAACGAACCAGCCCGTTTTTGTCGATCCGCTTGAGCGCCTGCACCGCAACCAGACCGGTAAAAATCCCAGTCGGAATCGACGTCACCAGCAGCATCGGCACCACCGCCGCCATCGCCGCCGTTTTGTACAGCATCACGACAACCAGCACCTGGCCGACACTGTGTCCGACAGCGCACAGCATGGAAGTGGAAATCATCGACAGCTTCAGTCCCTTTTTTACCAGGATCAGAATGATCGAGCTGAGCAGCACCCCGCCGGCGGAAATCCAGAACGTGGAACCGAAAATCGTACCCCGCAGCAGGTTGCCGATCACAACCCGCATCGTATTGACGATGATCATCTCTTTGATTCCCAGAATCTCCACCGTGATCAGAGCGATGATGTTGGCCAGCCCCAGCCGCATGCCAAAAGGCAGCGATACCGTCAGCATCGACTCCAGCAGGTTGATCGCAATCGCCATGGCGGAAAGCAGCGTGATGTACACAAAATGCTTGGTCTTTGAAGTTTTCATATCAGTTGTCCTTCAGCGTCACGATGACCTCGTTGGGAATGCAGACGATCGGAAAATAATCATCCTTGCTGACCCAGCCGATCGAGGAACAGATATGGTTCGGACATTCTTCCTCAGTTATCCGCCACTGTCCGTCCTTCACTTCCAGCTTCATCTGGCCGTAAGTTCCCTCGAAATAATACTCCTCATCCTTATTGATATCGAAAGTATGGATAAGCTCTCCGCGCCAGGTAACGATCCCGTACTCCTTCACATTCAGCCGGTTGTAAATCTGAACCCCGCAATAAATGGCCAGCGCCACAAACAGAATGGCAACAATCAGCTTGATATCTTTTTTATTCATCATTTCACATCCTAATTCAGCTTTTTCATTATAACAACGCTGTCCGGTGAATGCAAGTGAAGGTTCGTTGAACAGAAGTCCGATTCTGTAGAGCTACAATACATATTGGACAGAAGAGGAAAAGAAAGAAAAAAAGTAGAAGGACAGAGCCTTCATCGGGTATAGTTAAGTTA
>CAJFOC010000060.1 GCA_904395815.1 uncultured Holdemania sp. | reverse complement strand
CCGGACTATTTTTTTGCGAAAAAGCACAAAAAGAGGCCGTGTACCACTGATTAGAAATCAGAGGTTTTTACACAGCCCCTTTTTTTTATTGTGTATTTCCAATTCCGACTTTCCAGGACAGAAAACCCCGGCTCAGACATCCAAGCCAGGGCGATTCCTTCATCCGGAAGCGTTATCGTTCTCCGTTCCATGTGACAGCCAGAACCAGCGCCGTCAGCCTGTATTCTTCAAACCGGATTCCCTTTAAGAGGAAAACCGGCATCTTCTTTTTCAAAAACACTTGCAATTCACGGTATGATTTGGTACACTTTATGAGCAATGGGGTTGTAGCTCACTTGGGAGAGCGCTACACTGGCAGTGTAGAGGTAGCCAGTTCGATCCTGGTCAGCTCCACCAATTGTATTGATCGCCGTTCGTGGTGTTCACGGACGGCTTTTTTCTGTTTGACAGCCAAGTCATAAAAAAACGGTGCTCCAGTATCCCGCATAAGCCGTAAGTGAAACAAAAAAGACTGTGAAACCCTGATGATCTGCCTTCTGTCAGATAGACACGTTAAATAAATATGAAATTGTTGACCCTTTCAGTATAGCTTTGAAGATGGGAGATAGAAACGAACATGAAAAAGCCACAAGCGCAAACCTATGGCGGTAATACGCTTGGTTTGCCCTTACAGGTGTATAGTATCCCTTAAAATTGATACACTGATAAAGGAAAATTCGTTCCAAGAGTTAAATTTTCCTCCAAATAGTTAGACAACATGGTGCTTTCTATTAGCTAGAAAGAAATGGTAGGATTTCCTTGAAGAATATTCTGGATGTGTTACTATTAGATGAGGAGAAATTATGAATGATAAAATTTTTGGTGTAGCAACAAAAGGCTTTATTGTAAAAGATAATAAAATTTTAGTTATTTTTAAAACTGCTGATGAAGCTGCTGAGACTTTAGACCCCACTTTAAGAAGAGATCAGCCAGGAGGGAGATTAGAATTTGGAGAATCATGTGTCGAATCTTTAACCAGGGAAATAAGGGAAGAAACATCATTAAAAGTGAAAATTTTATTTCCTATTCAGACTTGGTATTACGTTAAAGATTCATTTCAGTTAGTTGGTATTAATTATCTTTGTGAATGGATTTCTGGAGAAGTTCAATTAGGATTAGAACATTGTGATTATCATTGGTATTCTGTTGATGATATAAAAAATCAAGATTGGTTTGATAAACAGAACTATTTAGATGCTATAGAAATTTTTAAAAGCTATAAAGAAAAAGAGCAAAAGAAATGAATAAATGGAATATTGATTGGGGTGCAGTTTCAGAATGTAATATGAAATGTCAATTTTGTTATAGTCAAAAAGTTCGAAAAGATAGTACTGATTTTTTCAAAATGATTAGATTTCTTTTATTGATAATAATTATAAATATGTAAATACAATCAATTATGGTACAGGTGAAAATACTATATTTAACGAGTGGTATACTTTAGTTGATCATATTGGTAAGAATTATGGTATACCTCAGAGCTTAACCTCAAATGGTTATTTTGATAAATAATTTAAAATTTCTTACCATAGAAAAATCCCACCTCCATAGAACCACGTTTCTTTTTTTCGTGTGTCCTCTGTAGTGGGATCATATCATAGGATCAAAGTTTTTTCACAGCTCTTATCGTTTTCTCAACCGACCTTGACCTCGCCAGCCAGTACCTTTTTATAATCTTCATAATTCTTAACCAGAAGTTCCGGCGTATTCAGTTCGTACGGACATTTTTTCATACACTGATTGCAATGCAGGCAATCTTCGATCTTTTTCATGTTGGCCTGCCAGGTTTCGCTCAGCCATTGCGCTGACGGCGCTCTTCTGAGCATCAGCGACATTCTGGCGCAGTTGTTGATCTGAATTCCCACCGGACATGGCATGCAATAACCGCAGCCGCGGCAGAAATCGCCGGTCAGTTCGGCTTTTTCCTTTTCAATGAACGCCTTCAGTTCCTCATCCAGAACCGGCGCCTGATCCATGTAGGAAAGCCATTCTTCCAGCTCGCTCATCTTCTGAATGCCCCAGATCGGTAAAACGTTGTCAAACTGAGACATGAAGGCAAACGCCGCCCGGGAATTGTTGATCAGTCCGCCTGCCAGCCCTTTCATAGCGATCAATCCCATGTTGTGACTGCGGCACAGATCGACCAGTTCCAGTTCCTTCTGGGACGACAGATAGCTGAACGGAAACTGAAGCGTTTCATACAATCCGGATTCAACGCACTCCCGCGCCACATTCAGCTTGTGCGCCGTTACGCCGATATGCCGGATCTTCCCGGCTGCCTTCGCTTCCAGCATGCATTCGTACATGCCGGAACCATCGCCAGGCCGCCAGCACGTATCTGCGCAATGAAACTGATAAATATCCACATAATCCGTCTTCAGCAGCTTCAGCGATGTATCCAGCTGTCTGCGGAATTCTTCCGGTGTTTTGGCCTGCGTTTTGGTCGCGATGAAAATCTGATCCCGCAGCCCTTCAAACGCGTTGCCCAGTTTTTCCTCACTGTCGCTGTAGGCTCTGGCGGTATCGAAAAAGCGCATGCCGCCCTCATACGCCCGCCGCAGAATCTGCACTGCGCTGGCCATGTCCACACGCTGAATCGGCAGCGCTCCAAAAGCATTCTGCACCACTGTAATTCCCGTGGAGCCCAGGGTAATGTTTTTCATGATTGTTCACACTCCTTCTGCCGCACCTGTTTGCTGCTTTTATTGTACGTTTTTTTTCGAAGGACCGTCAATCCCTTTCCCGCATTCTTCCCTGTGAAAGCTCATCGGGCAGATACCATGAAAACTCACTGTTCTTCCTGCTTCAGAATGCGGCGTAGCGCTTCTTCCTGTTTTTTTCGGGAAGCTTTCAGATCTTCGAAATCGCCAAGATCTTCCAGCCGCAGAGAAGACACTTCAATCACTTTCTGCGGGTATGCCTGCCGCCCCTGCAATGTCGCCGGAATCGTTCCGTCAAGCTGCGCGCGGATACTGGCAGCCCGCAGCCGGCATACTTCCTCCAGAACGCGCACCGCCTGCCGGTGATCCTCAACGCTGCAGAAAAAAGTCGGGTCTTTTTGAATATAAGGCAGGATCATCTGTTCCAGCTGCGCGATCCGTCCGGTAAGCCAGCCTTGCTCGATGCGCTCTTCAATCAGCTGCCGCAGCAGCTGGTGATAACGGGCAAAATACGTATCGTTTTTCATCAGATGATGATACAGTGGACGGTTTTTCATGATGTGGCCCTCAGCCGGGGTATTCACCGGATAGTTGATCAGCACTTCCGGATCCCGGATCGGCTCGCTCATCCCCAGCGCATAGGTACCAAACGCCAGATTGTAATCCCATGGGATCATGCTGAGAAGGCCATCCTTTTCCGCCAGGAAATAATTGTGCCCGGTCGGCCCCAGATAACTGTCCCAGTTCATCACAAACACCTGAACGGCAAAATACCGCAGAACCTCGTCCACATCGATTGCCTGCTCCAGATGTTCGCCGCTGTCCAGAATTTTCAGCGCCTGAATCAGCCGCCGCTGATCCGCCTCGCTGGCCATCGTTTTGGCATGATCAAAAATATTCGGATAGTTCTGCGGATCATCACCAAGATACTGCAGCGCCACATCGGCATTGTCTGCCTGCAGGGAACGATAATCCGGTTTGTACAGATGCACTTCCTCATCGCCATACACCCGCCGCAGAAACGATTCTTCCGGCTCCTCAATCGCCAGAAACAATCCCCAGTCCTCGCCATTGATCGTTACCCACACATAGCTGCATAACGGGGTCGGTACCCCCATCCATGACATCAGATCCATCGTCAGCCGGGTTTTCATCGCGCTGTTGTCCTGAAAAAAAGCGTCCAGAGAGAATTTGTCCAGCCCGTAGTAATGACCGCCTTCCAGATAATGATCAAATTCCAGCTTCAGACTGTACCGCGACAGACCGTATTGCTGGGTCAGCCGCAGCGAATTGTTGCCCTTGGCCCGCACGGCCACCTGCAAAAACTCCTCGCCATCGATCACTACCGTACAGGGAATGTATTCCTCTTCCTGCGCCTGCTGAAGCAATTGCTGCCAGTCGCCGGTCTGCAGATCGATATGATGAACCCGGCTGTCGTCAAACAGACGCTGCGGGTATTGCATCACAGGACGGGAAGGTTGTGTCTGAACACTGAAAACCCACAATCCGGCGGCAGCCAGGCAGGCGATCAGCATGGCCAGCAGGCAGAGAACATCGCGTGTCTTTTCTTTCATGATGGCTTATCCCATATAATCGCCATTGTATCCTACTAAGGCAATCTGACTGACTCCCGGCATGACCTGCAGATCATAAACAAAAGCGCTGTCGCCTTTTTTCAGACGAATCTCATAGTTCAGTTCAGTCGTTCCCTGATGAATGCTTTTGCTTTTCAGGTTCAGCCGTTTCACCTGTCCCCGGACAAACTGTTCTACCTGCCGCTCGCAATCCGCTCCGGCGCAGTGAATCATCAGAATGTACGGATAATCCACTTCTTTCCGCCACGAAAACCACAGCAATACCGCGCCGATAAACAGACTTCCAAATACTGCCAGCGGAATCAGACCGGCCGCCAGCACGATACCGACACTGATCGACCAGAACAGAAACACAATATCCATCGGTTCCTTAACCGCAGTTCGAAACCGCACAATGGACAATGCGCCTACCATACCTAACGACAGGACAACGTTGCTGACGACGGTCATGATCAGAATCGTCGTAATCAGAGCCAGCGCGATCAGCGCCGTGCCGAAACTTGCGGAATACATCACTCCGCTGAAACTTTTTCGATAGACGTAAAAAATGAACAGCCCCAGCAAAAAAGCAAAAAACAGTGCCAGTACCATATCCGTGATCGAAATATGAGCGATATTCTGCAAAAATTCCGAATCAAAAATATCCTTCAATGTCATGATTTCCTCCTGTGTTGCGCCCCTTCAGTCTAACCGGCGGCACATCGCGTATTTGGAACAAGCCTGTCCCTGTCGGTTGGGCACCTGCACCGCCATGCGGACGATGTCAGGCAGAAACCCGTCATATTTCACTTCCAGAATCGTCGTCTGTTCGCCAATGGGGATCATCGCGGCATCCGGTTTCAGAAAATCGGCAATCCTCATTCCTGCCCGCAGATTTCGATCCAGCGTCACCCGGACGCGGCCGGCCGGATACAGATACGCTTCCCGCTCATACCGTACCAGGGTCACCGGCCGCAGCAGTTTTCCCCGCAGTTTACTGTAGAATTCCAGCATCAGCGGATCTTCCGGCTGAAACAAAGCTTCAATCTTCCCATCCAGCAGGGCGCCAACCTGCTCTCTGGAAACAAGCGTATTCCGTTTCCCGCACAGACCGTTGTGCTTACTCTTTTTTTCCAGACGGATCAGCGACAGATCCTCGCCATAATACCGCAGCCGGAATTTCTCCCGCCGCATCACCCCGGCCGTTTTCTCCTTCAGCGCCTCATCATACGGAGTGTCAAAATACAGGCTGGTAACACAATAACATCCGTCTTTTTGGGCGTAAGGATCACGGGGAAACAGGCTGGCCAACCTTTGGGAAAGCACCAGATCCTCCTGCAAGGAAATCTGGTGCTTGATCTCATGGCGAAGAGAAATCGGGCGCATCTGTCTAATCGTCGTAATCGGATCCGCCGTCATCATGGTCGCTGTAATTGCTGCCTCCGTCATCATAATTGGTGTCCCCGTATTGGGAGTTGCCGTAGTCCGTAATGCCATCGTTATTCGGACCATAATCGGTATCGTTGTAGTCCGTGATGCCATCGTTGTTCGGACCATAGTCGGTATCGTTGTAGTCCGTAATGCCATCGTTGTTCGGGCCATAGTCAGTATCGTTGTAGTCCGTGATGCCATCGTTATTCGGACCATAGTCGGTATCGTTGTAATCCGTGATGCCATCGTTGTTCGGGCCATAGTCGGTATCGTTGTAGTCCGTGATGCCGTCGTTGTTCGGACCATAGTCGGTATCGTTGTAGTCCGTGATGCCGTCGTTGTTCGGGCCATAATCGGTATCCTGAGCATAATTGGAATCCCCATCATTGCCTGGTCCATAGTCCGTATCCACATAATCCGGCAGACCATATTCCGCGGTTCCTTCCAGAGCAACCGGGCTATGCCACTGATTTTCGCTCACCTGCGCCCGTACGTCAGAAGCAATATCATCCAGAAAACCGTCATACGGAAGGGACGATCCTTTTTCGATCTCAATCGTGATGGTTCGCTGACTGCCTTCCGTTTCCTCAACAAAATATCCTGCCGTGCCGATAGCGGAAACCAGTTCACTGACCACTGTCCGGCAATCTTTTCCGATATAACCGGCAGTTTCCTGCAGCAATGCCTGCGCCTCCGGGTTCTGTCCGTTAACGGCCGTGACTTTGCCCTGCGCATCGTAATGAATGTCAATTTCCGGGTTCACTCGCAGCGTCAGCATGCCGCCGGTTTCTCCCGTTGCGGCAGAATCAGTCGCTGTCGGTTCGTTAGCTGGTGCGGAAGTTGGGGAACAGGCGGTCAGTAAGCCAGCGCACAGCGCCAGAACGCCCGCCAGCAAAAGAAGGGAACCATAGTTTCGTTTCATCAGAAATCTCCTCTCTTCATTGATTCGGCATTGAATGCCTTCAGTAACAGAATACGGAAGGGCTGTCCGGGAAAAGGGGGACTGGTCCGATATTTTTTTCAATCTTCTTCCGATTCTGTTTCTTCATCATCATCCTCGTGATCATCATTTCCTTCATCATATCCGGAATCCTGATCGTCATCTGACTCGTCATACCCCGAATCTTGTTCGGGCAGCGGAATCCTTTCTTCTTCCCTGTCGTCATAGGAAGAATCCGCGTTTTCGACTGGCTCAGAGGACGGAAAAACTGGGGTTGGAGTCGGCTGCGGCACAACCGGAATAACAATCGGCGTGGATTGCGGTTCTGGCGTACTCTCTTCTCCGATCACAATCTCGATCGACCAGCCTTCGAAATGCGTCTGCAGTTCGCTCTGCAGAGCCTGTTCCGTTTTCTGCCGCCAGCTTTGCGATCCGTCTGCCGTGATCGTAATTCGTCCCTGTTCCTGCAGAAATCCCAGTTCCGCAGCCCGCTCCGACAGAAGCGTCACCGTCTGTTTCAACCCTTTTCCAAGAACGTTCACCTCACTGACCAGCCGTTTTCCTTCCTCATTCAGTCCCTCCAGATCCAGAACCTGATTGAAGCGATTGACCGTGATTTCCACTTCCGGATTGATTGCCAGCTGAACGGTTCCATAAGGAGAGAGTACCAGCAGCGGTACCAGCCCGACAACAAGAAGCAGCGCCGCAGCCAGTCCTAGCGTTTTTTTCGCCGGATAGGAAAAGCTCTCTTTGAACTGAGCCCATCGCTGATGCCAGCGCCCTTTTCCCCCTGTCCGGATTGACCGCGGTTCATTCAGATCGATAATCCGGGTCAGAACCTGGCCTTGTTCATAGTTCAGGTTCGGCACGGTCAGAAAACGGCCGTCCTCACTCAGCACTACCGCATGGCTGTCGTGACATTCCATGACCAGATAAGTCACAGCGATGCACCCCCTTTTGCAGGATCTGTCTGCCGCAGATGATCGCGAATCATATCAAAACCGTTGGTATAGGCCAGCAGCATCGCAATGATATAACTCCTGTGTCTTTCCAGCAGCTTGCGATCCACCGCCGCGCCTTCCATGATTCTGGCTGCCGGCAGCTTTCCCGTTTCCTGCAGCTGCCGGAAAATATCCGGCGTCTGCCGGGCAAAGGCGAGAATCCGATGGCAGGCGGACAACGTTCGTTTCTGACGCGGACAGTGATCCGCAACATCCTGCAGCGACAGACCGAAAGAACGCAGAACTTCACGAAAATGAAGAATTTCCTGCCGGACCGCGCCGCGATCCAGACGGTTGCGGATCTCATCCTTCCCGTCGCTCAGGCGATCTTTCAGCGGCAGATCGTCCTCATTCTCTTCCTGAGCATCCAGCGAAACCATCCCTTTATGCCGTTTTTCCGCGCGTGCATAATCAATCAGACGGTTGCGGATATTTCGGGACGCCAGAACAAAGAAAGCGCCTTTCGAAGCGTCATACCGTTTCAGCGTTTCATAAAACGCAAACATGGCGACAGACAATTCATCATCGTTTCCCGGCTGTGGAGAACGATGAATGAATTTGGCGGTTTCCGCTTTGATAAACGGCATATATGCTGCGACAAATTGATCTGCCGCTTCTTCCGAGCGCCTGGCCTTCTCAATTTGATGCATCAGGTCCTGCGTTTTGTCCATAGCTTTTCTCCCTGTTAATAGAATACGGATGATGTTGTGTAAAATGGGGGTTGACTCTTGATATAAGTGTAAATGAAAAAATATCAATACTTTGTAAAATTCATGTTAAAAAAGCAGATATCAAAATATGAAAAACTAACCTGATAATGTATCGATGAATCCGCAAAAAAAAGGGAGAATCCTCTCTCCCTGTCTATGATCAAGCGCTGCAGCCGCAACAAGCCGGCGCTTCCTATTCTGGTGGAGCTGCGGGGAGTCGAACCCCGGTCCAGGAATGGTCCCCATTCAGACCTCTACAGTTTATCCCGTTGTTTTAAAACAGACGTGTGAACGGGCAATACCGCCTGAGTTTGTCTGTCATGTTGTCGGCTGACGCCGCCAGACTCAGCGTCAGCTTATCCTTCATCTCT
>CAJFOC010000059.1 GCA_904395815.1 uncultured Holdemania sp. | reverse complement strand
CTTTTCTGATTCACCGCAGACCGTAGTGATGCCAAGCAGTTCGCATTGCGGTTCTTTCAGCAGATAAGCCAGATAGATCGCATCGTCGATATCGCTGCCGATGTCGGTATCCAGCAGGATTTTTTTCATATTCTGTACCTTCTTGATAGTATGATTATTTTAGGAGTATCAAACAGATTCCCATGGGAACACCTCCTGATTCTGTTGCCTTTATTCTAGCATATTTTCATCGCTCTATATCCGCCATCGGTCTTCCTGGCGGTTTACTGAAGAAAGAAAGGGGACAGAAACAGGCAGCGTGCGGATCAGATTTCGTTCAGGATCATAAGAAAGCGGTCACATCTTTTCCTCAGTATTCAGGAAAAAGGTGATTTGGACTGAGACAGGAAAAGGGTTACAATGAAAGAAAAGGAGTGAGTCGATGAAAATCAGCGAAGTAATTCAGAAGATGAAAGACTACCACCGGGGCACCGTTAACGGTGTTGCGATCGATGAATCCACAACCCGCGACAAAATTCTGTTCGGCAACCCGGATCAGGAGTGCACCGGGATTGTGACGACCTGTTATGCGTCGGTGGAGGTCATCCGCAAGGCGCGGCAGCTGAATGCCAATCTGATCATCAGCCATGAGGCGCTGTTCTGGAATCATGGCGATCATACCGACTGGCTGGAAGAAACGGAAAACAAAACCTATCTGGAAAAGAAGAAACTGCTGGAAGAGGGCAATCTGGTCGTGTGGCGTGATCATGACTACATTCATTCCGGGATCCCGGTTCATGGCGAATACGTCGACGGCATTTTCTATGGCGTGATGAAAACGCTGGGATGGGAAAAGGCGCTTGTCGGATCGCATGAAAGGCCGCTTTTGTTTGAGATTGAACCGATGACGGTCAGAGAAGTCGGACGTCATGTCATGGACAAATTCAGACTGACCGGATTGAAGATGCTGGGCAATCCGGATGCGATTGTCAGAAAGGTCTGGATTCCAGGTCATATCATGGGCGGCGACAACGACGCAATTACCCGGATTGACAGGGAAAACATCGATCTTCTGATCGCGCTGGAGCTGATCGATTACACGGTCAGCGAATACATCCGCGACAGCGCGATGCTGGGGCAGCCGAAAGCCGTTCTGGCCGCCGGCCATTTCAATGTGGAAGAGCCGGGGATGGAGTACATGGTTCACTACATTCCGCAGGCGCTGGGCGTGGACATTCCCTGCCATTATGTTCAGTCCGGCGACATGTATTGTTTCCTGAGTCGCTGAACTGTCTGATCCGTATCCGGATCTTCATTAAAACCGCTTTGAGATCAGAGCGGTTTTTTTTGCGCCATTTATCGTACGGAAAATTTCACTATTCTGGTGAAAAAAATTTCTGAAGAAGGTAGAAAGAGGAAAAAGTAAAAATTGAAACCGCTTTCTTATACGCGGATAATGAAATTACCATAAAGGAAAGGGGGAACATGATGGAAATACTCAATGTCCGGGTGGATGATCGTCTGGTTCACGGGGTGGTAGCGACCAACTGGATTCCGCGGCTGAATGTGGCAAGGGTGATCGTGATCGACAAGGAAAGCGCCAACAACCCGATGCTCAAAAGCGTTCTGCGGATGGCGACGCCAAAGAATGTCAATCTTTCGGTCATCACGGCGGAAAAAACGCTGGATAATTTCAGAGCGCAGCGTTACGGCAATGAAAAAATCATGATTGTTGTCAAGACGCTGGAACCGATCCTGGAACTGATTGAAGGCGGTTTCCACATCGACAAACTGATTCTCGGCAATCTCGGCAACCAGCAGAAAACCGACAGCACTTCCGTGCTGACCCGGTATGTTTCGGTGGACGAATCGACGATCCCGCAGCTGAAGAAAATTGCGGACAGCGGCGTTCAGATTGTGGCGCAGCTGATTCCGGAAGACAGCGAGGAACCGGTTATGGAACTGATGAAGAAAAAGGGATTGATTTAAGGAGGAGTATCCATGATTTCAATAGTTCAGATCATTCTGATTCTTATCGCAATCACCGTGGTATCTTACGACGTGCTGATGACTCAGGTCGTCGTGAAAAACTGCGGCGAATCCGTGATTCTGGGCTTGCTGACGGGCCTGATCATGGGCGATGCGACGATGGGGCTTCTGGTTGGCGGCACCATGCAGCTGATGAGCCTGGGCCTGGCCGGGTATGGCGGCGCTTCGGTACCGAATTACCGGGTTGGTTCGGTCATCGGCACCGTGTTTGCCATCACGACCGGCGGCGGACTGGAGGTCGCGCTGGTTGTCGGTATTCCGGCGGCGACGCTGGGCGTACAGCTGGATGTGCTGGCCAAAATGCTGGGAACCTGGTTTCTGCATCTGGCGGAAAAGGCGGCTGCCAACGGGCAGTATAAGAAAAGCTACGCCATCATTTTCTGGGGGAATCTGCTGGGTGGCCGTGTTCCGCTGACCAATACGTATCCGACGCTGATCTTCCTGTTGTTGGGATCGGCTTTTGTGGAAAATCTTCTGGCGATCATTCCGGCCTGGTTTATCTCCGGCCTGACGACCTGCGGTAATGTGCTGCCGGCGCTGGGCATGGCCATCTTGCTGAAGTACATGCCGATGAAAGGCAATACGCAGTATCTGGTGCTGGGGTTTGTTCTTTCGGTGTACTTCGGCCTGGATATTCTGCCGATTGCGATTGTCGGCGGCATTATCGCGATTCTGCTTTATCAGCGTCTGCAGCGGGAAAGCGCTCAGCAATCAGTAACAGGAGGACTTGGCGATGAGTAATCAACTGTCAAAGAAACAGCTGTGGAACTTTTCCATTCGATACGCGCTGACAGCTCAGGCCTGTCAGAACTATGAAACGATGCAGTCCTGCGCGGTCATTTACGCGATGGGACCATATCTGGAAAAGTTGTATGGGGACAACCCGGAATTGCTGAAAGAGAAATTCAAGGCGCATTTCCAGTTCTTTAACTGTCAGACATTCTTTGGCGCGGCCATCATTGCCGCAGCGCTGGCGATCGAGGAAACAAAATCGGAGGATGCGACAGCGGTGGCGACGGCGATCAAAACATCGCTGATGGGTCCGTTCTCCGGTATTGGCGACGCGTTGTTCAATACGATGCCTAAGGTGATCTTCGCTGCCCTTTCCGCTTATGCGGCCATTGAAGGCAGTTTCATGACCGGAGCGATTCTGATGCTGGTTTTCACTCCGGTGATGATCTTTCTGCGTCAGAAAATCATTGAGCTGGGTTATTACAAGGGTGCGGAAATTATCACGGAACATCAGGATCAGCTTAACAATATCCGGGAAGCGATTTCGGTGCTGGGCATTATCGTTGTCGGCGCGCTGATTGCGACAACGGTCAAGGTCACAACGCCGTTGACGATCACCGCCGGAGAATCCGTACAGAACATTCAGTCGCTGCTGGATTCCATTTTCCCGGCTCTGCTGCCGGCGGTTGCCACCTGGCTTGTGTATAAGGGACTGGATATGAAAGGCATGAACACCGTCCGCATGGTATGGGTGATCATCGTCGTCGTGATGGTTCTGTCCGTCGCACAGATCATTGCCTAGGAGGAAACGATCATGATTGAAATTGGCAGTAAAGTGGTGGATATTACTCCGGATCGTCCGGTGTATCTGCGCGGACATGCGATGCGGACGGAGAAGTCCAAAGGCGTTCATGACCGTCTGGAAGCGGTGATCTGCTGGCTGAAGGTGGATGAGCAGGTCAGCCTGCTGGTGAACGGGGATGTTTCCGGCTGGGATTACGCGTTTGTTCATGAGTTTCGCCGGCGGGTTTGTGAAAAGTGCGAGGTGAAACCGGAACATGTTGTGCTCAGCGCTACGCATACGCATTCCGGTCCGGTGCTGTGGACCGTCGACAAGGAATATCCGCATGATGAGGAAGTGCGGCAGGCGGTGATGACAACGCTGGTCAGCGGCGCAGTAGACAGCTACGGCTGCTGGCAGCCGGTATCGCGGGTGCTTTGTTCCCAGGGAATTTCACAAGGATATTACGGGAATCGCAACGGGCGCGATCTGTATGGCGATCAGAACATCGTGGTGCTGGAATTCCGCGATGAAAAGGATCAGAATCTTGCCGCCTGGGTGAATCTGTCCTGTCATGCGACTGTGCTCAGTCCGCAGGAATATCAGCTCAGCGGGGATCTGTTGGGAGCGCTGCGGCGTAAGCTGACGCCTTATCTGAAAGTCTGTCCGATGATGATGAACGGCAACGCCGGCGATATGAGCAATCGTCTGTACCGGCAGAACAATGATTTTGCCGAACTGGAACGGGTCAGCCAGGGAATTGCCTATCAGATCATGGGGTTTGCTGACCGGCGGGAAATCCAGCTGGCGAAGCCGCAGACTCAGACCTTTACCTTTGAGGTGGAATATGATACCGATAAGGAAATGCTGAACCGCAAGATTGAAGAGTTCAGTGAGAAGCTGAATACGGTGAGCGAATACGATGCCCGCAAATGGATCATTTCTGAAATTGCCGGTTTCCGGCGCAAGCTGGCGGTGGATCATGTGGATCTGAAGTTTGAAACGACCATTCTCAGAATGAAGGATCTGGAACTGGTGATCCTGCCTTGTGAGCTGGTATCGGCATTTGGCCGTCAGATCAAAAAAACATCGACGGCGGCCTGCTGTCTTGTCTGGGGCTATGCCAATGGTCAGACGACCTATGTTGTGGAAGCTTCCCAGTTCAACGGCGGTCACGACGGGATCGCGACGCATCTTCCAAAGGGCAAGGCGGAAGAATATGTCGGGCTGATCCTGCAGCATTTAATCGACTGATCCGCAAGGGGCCGCGCAGCTGCCGCGGCCTCTTTTCTGTCAGCGGCAAATGTGGAATGAACGGAAGGAGGCTGCCTGTGAAATGTAATCAGCGGCAGATGCGACTGCTGAAACTTCTTTTGTCACGACAGCGCTACTGGACGGCCGAGGAGCTGGCCAGCCGGCTGTGGGTTACTTCCCGCACGGTTAAAAATGATTTGCAGCTGCTGCGTCAGGAGCTGGCGCAATATGGGATTGAATTGCAGACCCGGCGGGGAAGAGGAATCCGGATTCAGGTGGAAGATCCGCAGCAGCTGCAGCTTCTGAGTGAGGAGCTGTCCGATCTGACGCACAATCTGGGCGGGTTTCGCAGTGATTTTCAGCAGCGGGCCTTTCTGATTTACCGTATGATCGTGAACCGGATCGGCTATTTTACCGTAGAAGAGCTGGCTGAAAAACTCAATCTGAGCCGCAGTGTCATCAATCAGGAAATGCCGGAGGTCAAAAGCCGGCTGGCGCAGTTCCATCTGACTCTGAAACGGGTACCGTATCACGGACTGATGCTGGAAGGGTCGGAAATCGCTATCCGGGCTGCGATCATTGACAGTTTTGAACGAAATTTCAGCGAAGATCTTTCGCCGGAATATGTGCTGGATGAATATCAGGGTCTGAACTTTGTCAGTACGGTGACGATTCGTCAGCATATCGCGGCGGTGATGGCTCAGTATTCGCTGTGCTGTACGCCGGTCATGCTGGACCGGATGACCATTGCCGTCCTGGTGACCCGCAACCGCGCGGCGTTGGGAAAGCGGGCCGAAGAGAAAGCGCGGATCCGGTTGAAAGGTTCTGCGATGGTGTCGGTGATGGAAACGCTGGTCAAGAGGATGGAGGAGAAGCTGGACGATACGGAAATTGCTTTTCTGGCGTTGTACGCGTTAGTGTGCGTAGCTCCTGCGCCGCAGCAGAACCGGGCGTTCTACGGTCAGTTTGCCGACACGGGCGCCGCCATCACCGCCCGGCTGATTCCAGCCATTCGTCATCAGTGGTTTCATCACCGGCTGAAGGAAGAAGAGATGGCTGAACTGCAGAGAGTGATCCTGCAGAATGTGATCGCCACGGAATTTTCCCTGTATGGCATGTATTATACGCAGGCCATTCGGGAAGCCTGCCGTATGAATTCGCTGATGCTTGACATTGCCTGCCGGCTGTGTCTGATTCTGCAGGATCAGTTTCAGTTTACTATCTCGCGGGCGCTGATTTATTCCCTGACGTTGTATTTCGGGCGGCTTTTTTCACGTACTGTCAGCGATCTGCCGCCGCTGCCGATCTATATCGTTCCCAATTTTGACTGGATGTCCGGAGAGATGGTCAGAGATGCGCTGTGCCGCGATGGCCTGGATGAGGGGCGTCAGATTCTGGTAGTCAGCGAAGCGGATTCTCAGCGGAAGGATGGACTGACGCTGGTCGTGGACGATCTGTCCGTTTCCGGCAGTCATCTTCTTCATATCGGATATTTTCCGGATGAGCAGCGGCTTTGCCGGCAGGTTCGCCATAAGCTGGCAGAATGGCATGACGGCGTACCGGAACTGCTGAAAAGGGGACGGCGGGGATTGTTTACGTTGAAAGAACTGACCAAAAACGAACTGTTTCAGATGATTGCCGGTCTGTATAACACGGATCCGGAGTGTCAGATGATAACCGCGGAATACCTGAACCGGCGGGAAGCGCTGGTCAGTTATGAAAACCCGCGTAACAGTCTGGCGGTCATTATTCTGTTTGAACAGCATGAGACCGGTTTCTGTATGTTCCGGATGAAAAAACCGGTTTACTTCAAAAACTGGCCGGTGGATCAGCTGGCGGTCTTTTCTCTGCAGAAAAATCCGGAGCTGATTCAGTGGACGTCCCGTCTGATCCGGGTGATGATGCAACAGGCCGAACGTCTGAAACAGATCTGGCAGGACGAAACGGAAAGCGGGGAACAGATGTTGATGAAATTGCTGAGGTATCCGGAAGATGAATGAGTGGCTGCTGCGGCTGAGCGTGACGGTTTTTTGCGGATGTCTGGGCTGGCAGATTGCCAGAAGGCTGCGGTTTCCGGCCGCCGCCATGATCGGCAGCCTGATCGGCAGCGGCGTGTTTCAGGTACTGAGCGGTCAGGCATGGATGCCTTCCTGGGTGAAGATCATTACGCAATCCTGCGCCGGGATGTTTATCGGTCTGCAGCTGCGGCGAAAAGATCTGAAGACGATTTTGACGATGGCGGGACCGGTAGCGGTATTGTTGGGACTGTATACGGTCAATACGCTGATCTGCGGATGGATCATTCACATGCTGAGCGGCATTGACCGGATGTCAGCCTGGCTGGCTTGTGTGTCCGGCGGATTGACGGATATTTCTCTGATCGCCATGGACCTGAACGCGGAGATTGCGGCGGTGGTGTTTCTGCAGTCGACCCGTCTGATTTTCACGATGTTGTTTTTCCCGTCGTGGATTCGCTGGCGATGCCGTGGGGAACCGTCCGTCCCTTCTGCTGGGATTCCCGCTGTCACAACGGAAGCCGGGCAAGGCTATTCGGTGCTGATCCCGCTGGCGGCGCTGGCTGGGGGAGCGACAGGATCGCTGCTGGATTTGCCTGCCGGTATCATTATTTTTTCCATGGTGGTGACGTCGGTTGTGATCAACTGCGTTCCCTGCCGTCCGGTTCGTAAAGAAATCCGTACCGTTGCGCAGGTGTTATCCGGCAGTCTGATCGGCAGTACGATTACCATGGCGATGGTGCTGCAGCTGAAGGAACTGCTGATTCCGATCGTGGTGCTGATGAGTGGTTATCTCTTCGTCAACACGCTGTACAGCAGGATCTGTGTGCGCAGGCAGTGGCTGGATCGATCGACGGCGATGTTTTGTTCCTGCCCGGCCGGGGTCAGCGATATGGTGCTGCTGGCAGGGGACTTCAGCGCGGACATGAAAAAAACCGGGATCATTCATCTTACCCGGCTGGTGTACTCCACCGCTCTTATGCCCGGTCTGATCGTATTGATCAATTCATTGTTTTAAATGAGGAGGACAAGATGAGAAAAATACTATTGATTTCCCATGGCTTACTGGCGCAGGGAATGCAACAGACACTTTCCTTTTTTCTGGGAGAGACGCTTCCGGTTCGGGCGATCAGCGCTTATTTGGAAGATCAGAGGCTGCAGGATCAGATTGATCAGGCGATGGCCTGGGTGCAGCCGGAGGATGAGCTGCTCATTTTCAGCGATCTGAATGAGGGCAGCGTGAACCAGCAGATGCTGCCGTATCTGTCCCGCCCTCAAACCTATCTCATTGCCGGGATGAATCTGCCGCTTTTGCTGAAAGCCACATCGTTTCCTCAGCAGGAGCGCCTTGATGAACAACGGATTCATGAATGGCTGCGGCAGGGACAGCAGGGAATGGTGTATGTCAATGAAGTTTTCCGACAGATCCAGATGAGTGAGGAGGATGAGTGATCATCTCCTCCTTTTTTCATGGATCGTGAGGGCAGGAATAGAAGTTCCCTGATTTCAATGATATGATGATATCCGAAAAGGGGGATTCGTGGATTATGATTCGTTATGGTCTGGCAACTTGTTTTTACCCGCAGCCGTCGGCAGACCGCTGGCGCGCCGCGGCGGCCGCCGGATTCACGGAAGCGGAGATCGATACGGACAAAACGCAGAGTACGGAGCAGATTCTGGCTCATTCTCAGCTGCTGTTTGATCAGCTGCAGCAGGCGGGGCTGAGGCCGACTTCGTTTCATCTGCCGTTTGGTCACAGGTGGGATGTCTCGGCGCCGGGTGCTCAACTGCGCCATCAGGTGCTGCAGCAGCTGAAGCAGATGCTGCAATGGTGCGGTCAGCGGGGAATTACCACCGCGGTATTGCATGCCAGCTATGAGCCGGTCGAGCCGCAGCAGCGGCAATCACGGTGCGCGCTGGCGGCCGATTCGGTGACAGAACTGGCGCAGGCCGCGCAGGAATACGGTCTGTGCATTGCGGTGGAGAATCTTCCGCGCAGCTGTCTGGGCAACTGTGCTGAAGAGCTGCGGCAGATCATCGGATCGCATCGCAATGTCGGAGTCTGTTTCGATGTCAATCATCTGCTGGGACAGACTCATCGTGAATTTGTCAGTCAGATCGGGCATCGGATCATTACTACTCATCTGTCTGATTATGACGGACAGGATGAAAAGCACTGGATGCCGGGAGAAGGGTGTATTGACTGGGCGGAATTGCGTGTGTTGCTGGAGGAGGCCGGCTATCAGGGGCGGCTGTTGTTTGAACTGGGCAATGACGCGACGCCGTCTTTTGCCTGTCCGATCACAGCCCGGCAGCTGATGGAACGGTTTCAGCAGCTGTATTTTGCCGGAAAGGAAAGAAAGCTTCAATGAAGCTGACTTTCTACGGGACCGGCGCTTCGGAGGGGTGCCGGCGGTCTTCTGTGAATGCGAATCTTGCGTGCAGGCCCGCAAACTGGGCGGCCGGAATCTGCGTACCCGGACTTCGGCCCGTGTGGACGACCATGTCCTGATCGATTTTTCCGTGAACAGTTTTGCGCATGTGCTGTTTGGCGGACTGCGGCTGTCGCAGATTCATCATGTGCTGATCACCCATTCGCACCTGGATCATTTTTTTCCTGATGATCTGCTGGCGGTGGATGAACCGAAAGCGCATCTGCCGCAGGGATGGCATGTGAATGTCTATGGCAATCAGCGCGTCGGCGCAATCTGGCAAAAAGCAGTCCGGCGGAATTGGTCTCATCGCAACGATGAGCGCATTTCCTTTCAGCAGCTCAGCCTGTTTCAGCCGGTGGAGATGGACGGGATGACCGTCACGCCGCTGAAAGCGGATCACATTCCGGGTGAGGAGTGTTTCCTGTATCGGATTGAACGGCAGGGACGATCACTGCTGTATGCCCATGATACGCATGGATTGCCGGAAGAAACGTGGCAGGCGCTGCGGCAGTCGCATCTGGATTGTGTCGTGCTGGATTGCACCTCAGTGATGACGCCGGACGTCTTTTCTTCGCATATGAGCTTTCAGGACAACGTGGCGATCCGGCGGCGGATGCTGCAGGAAAAGATCGCTGACGAGAAGACGATCTTTATCGCCACTCATTTTGCCCATACGTACATCCTGCCGCACTCTGAGCTGCAGCAGCGGATGGCGCCGGAAGGATTTATTCCCGCTTACGACGGGCTGTGCGTGGAATTCTGATATCGGGATCAGGCACAAGACAGAACAAAGAGCTGTGGATAACGCCGGTTTGATACCGGGGATTCACAGCTCTTTTTATCGGATTGCCCTCTCATCATAAGATATGCGCATTACTGCTTGCGATACTGGCTGGGAGAGATGCCCATCAGCGATTTGAATGTGCTGCTGAAAACAACCAGAGAAGAGAATCCGGTTTTTTCGGCGATGTCCGCGATCGACAGTTCGGTGTTTTTCAGCATTTCCAGACTGCGCTGGATTTTGAAATACTGAATGAACCGGCTGGGCGGCATGGCGATCAGCTGCGTGAAACAGCGGTAGAGATAGCTTTGCGAAACATGACACAGCTCGCACAGCGTACTGACGGACAGGTTTTCATCCAGATGCTGCTGCAGGTAATCCAGACACTGATTCAACACCGCTTCCTTGCCCGAGCAGCCATGAGGCGTCGGCTTGGCGCATTCCCCTTTATCCAGCCGGATGCGGATGTTCAGCAGAATGCTTTTCAGAAGCAGCATCGCTTCCAGATAGCTGCCTTCCCGCTGCTGGCTGACCCGCTCGCTGCAGCTTTTCAGATACGTTAACAGCGAAGGGGTGACCATGTTCTGAAGCTTGATGACCTGAGTGAGATGCAGCGACTCAACAAAAGCGGAAATCTTGTGCACCGGGCGGACAAGAAAATGAATGAAAACAAATTCGATCGTTTCGCTGCCCAGGGAATTGACCGTGTAAAACGTATTGACCGGAACCAGCAGCAGATCGCCAGCGGTCAGCTGATATTCCTGGTCTTTGACGACGGCGCGGCAATGCCCCTTCTGAAAAAACAGAATTTTAAAATGATTCATGAAGATGTTGTGATTGATCAGCGGAGGTTCCTTGTGGAAAAGACCGATTTGAATGATCTCGTATTGGAATTCCTCTTCCAGTTCGGAAAAGCGGTCTTTGACGATCGGCGTGGTATAGGCAGTCATAGCGTTTTCCTCACTTGTTTTCAATTATTATATCATGAGGGCCGCCGGTTGACCATGACGGCTTTTCAGGACATAGCGGCTTTGTCATTCTGTTTGACAAGGCGGGGGTTGTTGTATAAACTTAGGATGCGAAAAGAAAAGAGGGAAATCCCATGAAAGATACAGTTATTCATGCCGTGGCGGCCAACGGCCATATCCGGGTGATCACCTGCACGACCACACAGCTGGCGGAACAGGCTCGCCGGCAGCACAACCTGTGGCCGACCAGCGCGGCGGCGCTGGGAAGAGTGCTGACCATCACCGGTATTCTGGGCAGCATGCTGAAAACGGAAAAGGAAAAGGTTACGGTGCAGATCAACGGCGGCGGTCCGATCGGTACGATCATGGCGGACAGCTGGCCTAATGGCGATGTGCGGGGCTTTGTCGGCGATCCACAGATTTATCTGAAATACAACGACAGCGGCAAGCTGGCCGTCGGGACGGCGGTCGGCAAGGACGGCTATCTGAAAGTAATCAAGCGAATGAACATGAAGAATGATTTTACCGGGCAGGTCGCATTGGTCAGCGGTGAGATCGGCGAGGATTTCGCCTATTACTTCACCGTATCCGAACAGACCCCATCGGCCGTTTCGCTGGGCATCTTGGTCGATACGGACAACGCGGTCATCGCTTCCGGCGGAATTCTGATTCAGATGATGCCGGATGCCACGGAGGCGGATATCGTGCTGGCGGAGCAGGCCGTTGCCCGCCTGCGTCCGGTTTCGGAGCTGGTCCGGGAAGGCAAGGATGCCCGGGCACTGGCTGAGATGTTGTTTGAGGATCTGGAGGTGCTGAGGGAAAGTCCGCTGCAATGGCATTGCGACTGCAGCCGCGAACGGTTCAAGGCGGCGCTGACCACGCTGAAGCGCAGCGATCTGGAAGAGATGCTGCAGCAGGATCACGGTTGCGAGGTGCGGTGCGAATATTGCAATACCCGGTATCAGTTCACGGAACAGGATCTGAAAACCATTCTGGACTTCAAAGCGGCATGTGGAAAATAAGAGATGTGACGATTGCCAATCCGGTAGTGATCGCCCCGATGGCCGGCGTGTCCAATCCGGCTTTCCGCTCTATCGCGCATCAGTTTGGCGCCGGGCTGATTTACTCCGAGATGATCAGTGACAAAGCCATCTGTTACAGCAATAAGAAAACAATGGAGATGACCCGGGTGGAGGCGCAGGAGCATCCTCTGGCGCTGCAGCTGTTCGGTCATGAACAAGCGTCGATGGTGCAGGCGGCGCAGGTGCTGGATCAGACGGATTGCGATATCATTGATATCAATATGGGGTGTCCGGTGCCCAAGGTGGTCAACGCCGGTTCCGGCAGCGCGCTGATGAAAGATCCGGACTATGCCTGTCAGCTGGTGCGGGAGATTGTGGCGCATGTTCGTAAGCCGGTAACGGTAAAAATCAGACTGGGCTGGGACCGGCAGTCCATCAATGCGGTGACGCTGGCGCAGGGACTGCAGGCGGCCGGGGCCAGTGCGCTGGCGGTGCATGGCCGCACCCGGTCGCAGCTTTATGAAGGCGAAGCGGACTGGAACTGGATCGCCCGGGTAAAACAGGCGGTTTCCATCCCGGTGATTGGCAATGGCGATATCCGTACGCTGGAGCAGGCCCGGCAGCGGATGGAAGAAACCGGCGTGGATGCGGTCATGGTGGGCCGGGGAGTGCTGGGCAATCCATGGCTGATCCGTGAGCTGGTCTGTGGCCTGCAGCATCAGTCGCCGCCGCTGCCAGCCAGTCCGCAGCAGAAGATTGCCATGATTCTCGATCATGCCCGGAGGCTGTGCGAGCTGAAGGGAGAACGGGTCGGCATGAAAGAGATGCGCGGTCATGCCTGCTGGTACATCCAGGGACTCCCGTATTCCAACCGGATGAAAGACCGCATCAATCAGATGACCACGCTGCAGCAGCTGACAGACATGATGGGCGAATATGAACAATCGCTGCTCAGCGGCGAATATCCGTGGCTGTCTGCCGTGCAGGAAAACGGGGAATAGCGTTGTGGCCGACTTGGGGCTGGCCTTTGTTAAAACAGGACAGAAAACCGCAATTCTTCGTTCAGGAAGCGGGTTTTACGATTGACAATCAAAAGGAAAATGCTATAATTTAACCACTTGTTCGCGATGAAGAGGGGAGTAATCCGGAAAACGGGCAGAGAGAGAGTCTCTGGCGGGTGAAAAGGGATGTGCCGGTGCCGGATGAAAAAAGACTTGGAGCGAAGACGCCAGCCTGCGTTACGGGCAGACTGCGGATCAGTCGCAAAGGTGAATCGGGTGACCGGTTCACGAATTAGGGTGGTACCACGATGATAACTCTCGTCCCTAACCGGGTGAGAGTTTTTTTGTTGAACAGAAGAAGGAGGAAGAACTATGGAACAGAACTTATCAGAACAGGAAATTGTCCGCCGTCAGAAAATGGAAGAGCTCCGTGCCAAAGGCATCGATCCGTTCGGACATGCCTTCCACAGAACACATCGTTCGGCACAGTTAAGGGAGCTGTATGGGGAAAAAAGTCAGCAGGAACTGGAAGAGATGAAGGTACAGTGCGCGGTTGCCGGCCGGATCATGACCAAAAGAAGAATGGGCAAACTGGGATTTCTCAATCTGCAGGATCGCGATGGACAGATTCAGATTGTCGTGAACAAAGCGGTTGTCGGCGATGAGGTTTATGAGATTTTCAAGTCGGGAGATCTGGGCGACATCATCGGCGTGACCGGCATTGTCTGCAAGACTAATACCGGCGAGCTGTCCGTGCGTGCTGAAACGTACGAGCATCTGAGCAAGGCGCTGCGTCCGCTGCCGGAAAAATTTCATGGTCTGCAGGATGTGGAAGAACGGTACAGAAGAAGATATGTGGATCTGATTATGAATGAGGAAAGCCGCCGCATTGCGATGCTTCGACCGAAGATTATCCGGGCTATTCAGCATTATCTGGATGGTCAGGGTCTGATGGAAGTGGAAACGCCGGTGCTGCAGCCGATTCTGGGCGGCGCGGCTGCCCGTCCGTTTGTTACGCATCACAACACGCTGGACAAGGATTTCTACCTGCGGATTGCGACGGAGCTGCCGTTGAAGCGGCTGATTGTCGGCGGGCTGGAAGGCGTTTATGAGATCGGCCGGCTGTTTCGTAACGAGGGCATGGATACCAAGCACAACCCGGAATTCACAACGGTGGAAGCGTACATCGCCTACAGCGACATTCAGGGAATGATGGATCTGAATGAGGGGTTGTTTGAAAGCGTGGCCATGGAAGTATTCGGCACAACAGATTTCACATTGGGCGACAAGAAGATTTCGCTGAAGGCGCCGTATAAGCGCTGGCACATGGTGGATGCGGTCAAGGAAGTCACCGGAGTGGATTTCTGGCAGCCGATGAGTGTGGAAGAAGCGCTGCAGCTGGCTCAGCAGCATCACGTGGAAGTTCAGCCGCACGAGCATTCTGTCGGTCACATCATCAATCTGTTTTTTGAACAGTTCTGCGAAGAGAAAATCACTCAGCCGACGTTTGTTTACGGCCATCCGGTGGAAATCTCGCCGCTGGCAAAGAAAAACGCGGAGGACCCGCGCTTTACCGATCGTTTTGAACTGTTGATTTATGGTACGGAGTATTCCAATGCGTTCAGTGAGCTGAACGATCCGATCGATCAGCGTCAGCGTTTCGAGGAACAGCTGAAGCTGAAAGCACTGGGCGATGATGAGGCCAGTGAAATGGATGTCGATTACGTGGAGGCACTGGAATACGGATTGCCGCCGACCGGTGGTATCGGAATCGGGGTCGATCGGTTTGTCATGTTGCTGACGGGCCAGGAATCGATTCGCGAGGTGTTGCTGTTCCCACATATGAAGGACAGAAACAAATAATTCAACATCAAAAAGTGTCAGAAAGCCTTTATTTAAAGGACTTTCTGGCACTTTCTTTTTTAAATTTCAGCCCTAAAATTTACCACTTTACATCAAATTTACATCAATCGATGTCAAAAATGATGCAGAGACAAAAAAATCGCACATTTTTTGATTTCACAGTTTCCTTTAGAAGTAAATATCTCTCAAAAGCTCCTTTGCTTTTGCATAGTTTTTAGGCATCATCGCATACTACATCAATTCTCATTTCCTCAATATAATGATCATAAATCGCAAAGGAAGGAGAGGTTGTGCTATGAATAACAGTTTAGCAAGCGTACATCCGGAACTTGTTTCTGAATGGTCTGATAAGAACTTGCCACTAACACCGGATAAGATAACCTATGGTTCAAATAAAAGAGTATGGTGGATAGGACCTTGCGGACACGAATGGCAAACAAGCGTGAAAGCTCGCTCAAATGGAGAGAATTGCCCGATATGTAGAGGGCTACGAGTCATCAAGGGAATCAATGATCTAGCTACACTCAAACCATCGCTAGCCCAGGAATGGTCAGATAAGAATGAATTAAAGCCTACTGAGGTCACTATAGCCTCCAGCAAAAAGGTGATCTGGAAATGTCAATATGGGCACGAATGGGAAGCAACTATTAAAAGCAGATCGCTAAGTGGTACAGGTTGTCCATATTGCGCTCATAATAAAGTGCTTGCAGGATTCAATGATCTTGCGACCCTGTTTCCTGATGTGGCAAGTGAATGGTCAGATAGAAATCTTCCTCTTCTACCAACAATGGTAACAGCATTTGCCAATCGTAAGGTATGGTGGAAATGCAAGAGCTGCGGAAATGAATGGTATACATTGATCTCAACTCGTTCTGCTGGTAGTAAGTGTCCTTATTGCAGTGGATATACCTTCCTCAAAGGTTTCAATGATCTAGCAACCACGCATCCAGAACTTGCAGCAGAATGGTCTGAAAAGAATGATCCTCTAATGCCGTATGAAGTGAATGCAAAATCAAGACGTAATGTCTGGTGGAAATGTAAAACCTGTGGCAACGAGTGGAAATCAGTCATCGATTCACGAGTAAAAGGAACCTCATGCCCGGTTTGTGCGGATAGAAAGGTGCTTGCAGGATATAATGATCTTGCGACGAGCGATCCGCATTTACTTAATGAATGGGATTATGAAAAAAACTCTATCCTACCAACACAGGTATCGAGGATATCAATGAAAGAAGTTTGGTGGAAATGCCCACTTGAGCACTCTTGGAAAGCGAAAATCTGTGATAGGACAATCCTCGCAAAACAATGCCCGGTATGTGAAGATGAATACCGTTCCGTATTCCCAGGATTAGTCGTTGCCTATTATGCCAATATGAAAGGTTTAAAGACACAGCTTGGCTCTGATAAACTATTGGGAATACCACTTGAAACTTATATTCCTTCAGAAAAGTTGGCAATCGAGTTTACAAGAGAAGCGGAAAAGATAGATATCCTTAAAAGCCATTTATGCAAACAACGAGATATCAAACTAGTGAAACTGCCTTTTAAGAAAACAGAAACGGAAGAGGAATATGCCGACAGGGTAAAAGCAGTTTTCAGAAGCGTACATATATTTATCTCATCTGAAACAGGAGAAGATGTTTCGATAATTAGAGAGAAATTCAATAGATGGAACTTGAATGGATTCACAAACCAGTAATGACTAATAAAATGAATGGAGCTATTGCATTTAATTGTGCAGAGCTCTTTTTTTATTGCAGCAAAATAAAAAAACTCTGAGTCGAAGCACTTGCTTCAAGTCAGAGATTATCGTGAATGGATCGTAACGATTTTTGATTTAAGGAGTTTGATGAGAACATCATCAACAGCATCGGTTATGGCTCTATGTATAGGATTGAATTTACACCCGGTACTTGCAAACGATTTGATAAGAAAGGCAGGCTATGATATTTATTCTAGGACTAGTGAAGAGTATATAGCTTATCAATATCTTGTTAATCATCTTCATATGGAAAATATTGAAAAATGGAATGAGATTTTAAGCGACTTCGGCTTAAAACCTATACCATAATAAGAATTATAAGAATAATAGGTTTCCATAAGAAGAGATTGTAAGTGTTAAATTGTACATATAAAAGTAGATAAGGATCGGAAGTCCTAGCAACGTTTGAGGGGCTTCTGATCCTTTTTCTTTTCTCAGCAATCCGTACCGAGGTGTCGACCCGATTCGGTAGAGAGGTCCACGCATCATTGATTTCTCCAGCCTAATCACATTACTAGAAATTACAGTCATCATTTATAGATGGTGCGGCTTAATACTAACTATTTAATCTTAGTATCAGAATGATTTGCGAAGAAGTAAAAACCGTACTAATTAATTCTATTAGTACGGTACAGAGTGTTGACAAAACCCCATACTTTTTCACAATAAAGAGAAGGTATGGGGTTTTTATCCGGGTGGATTCCAAATTTTTCAGATT
>CAJFOC010000058.1 GCA_904395815.1 uncultured Holdemania sp. | reverse complement strand
AAAACGAAGCAAAATACTTAGCCATCAAAGAACTCCACAAAGAAAAAGAATACAGTATTCATTGGATGTGCAAACGATTGGGCCTTAAGCGTTCGGCTTATTATAAATGTTTGAATCGCCCCATTCCTGAAAATGAACAAGAGGATATGAAATTATCAGAGACCGTCATGGATTATTATCAAAAATATGGCGGAATCTTGGGATATCGTAGAATGTGCATATTTATCAATCGAGATCATAATAAACACTATAATGCGAAACGGATTCATAGAATCATGAAAATCATGGATATCCATTCTTCCATCAGGAGAAAAAGAACGTGCTGCACGGTAACAAATAAGACAGATCAAACAGCCGAGAATATACTTCATAGAGAATTCGAAGCATCGAAGCCTAATGAAAAGTGGACAACAGATGTAACGGAGTTCAAGGTACCCCATTCCACTCCCTCTTTCCAAAACAAATTGAAAGAGCAGAGAATGGTACAGTCGATGTCCAGGGTAGCCTGTTGTTTGGATAATGGTCCAACAGAGGGCCTATGGGGAATCATCAAAACCGAAATGGATAAGATGTATGAAATTCACAATAAAGAGGATTTGATAGAAGCCATTAGAAAATATATCGAATTTTATAATGATTATCGCTACCAATCAAGGTTCGATTCCAAAACACCTATGGAAGTAAGGAAAGAAGCAATCGATAAAGAAAAACCAAAGCATTATCCAATCGCTTTTAACCCGAAAATAGCAAAATATAAAGAAACACTTAAAAACAAAGCCCAATCGGCATGATACCAATTGGGCAAAAAGTTTGACTTATTTTATGTGTCCTCTTGACTGGGACCAGATCATTTTTGTCAACAGCCTGAAACAATCTATCAAAAGATTGTTTTTTTTATGGTTTTCAGCGGACGCTTCCCTCACTGAAGGGGGTAGTCTATTCTATATAGGCAATAATAAAAGAAAACACCGTCCATCCGTTCAGGATGACGGTGTTCCTTCACGCTTTGCCGATGCGTGAGCCAGTTCAATTTTCCGCGGCTTTCCTTTGATGAGAATTCGCTGCTGCTCTAATAAAGGCTTGGGATCGGCCTGAATCAGGGATACAAAACTGATCGTTTCGTGGATATCAATGACGCCGATCTGTTCTGCCTGAAGACCCTGCTGGCACAGCGCGCCGACCAGATCGCCGGCTCTTAACTTCTGTTTGCGTCCTGCCCGAATCACGATGACGCACTGATCCTGCCGAAGAGCCTCTTTTTTATCCGTCATGGCAAGCGGTTGGAAACGGGGAGTCGCGGCAGAGGATGACAGCCAGTCATAGATATTTTCTAACGGCGCGCTCATGATCGGAATCAGCTGCTGAAGCTGCCGTTCATCGTGAGCGTTGCAGCAGAACAGAAAAACGGTTCCCGTCTTTTCCAGTCTTCCGCATCGGCCGCAGCGATGGATGAACTGGGCCTGGGTGGCAGGCAGATCCCAGTGAATCACCTCGTCAAGCGCATCAATATCCAATCCCCGGGCCGCAACGTCGGTAGCGCACAGAATCCGGCATTGCCCCTGCCGGAACTGGCGGAGATGATCATACCGCTGATCCTGTGACATTCCGCCATGCAGGCTGAGCGCCGGCAGCTGATGCTGACAGCACTTGTGGGCAAGGTCTTCACATTCCTGCTGGGTAGCGCAGAAAATCAAAACCGGATGAAAGTCCAGAGCGGAGGATAACAGCCTGGTCAGTGCGGAAAATTTGTCCTGTGGCGAAGAGTCGATTCGGACAAACCGCAATGATCGAGCGGCCTGAGCGGCGCTGTCCAGCTGAAGCAACAGCGGATCCCGCAGACAGAATGCGGCCAGCTGGCGGATCTGATCCTGCAGGGTAGCGGAAAACAGACAGGTCTGACGGGATGACGGCAGCCATGCCAGAATCTGTTTTACCGTTTCCAGCAATCCCAACGAGAGCATCTGATCGGCTTCGTCGATCACCAGCATCCGCAGCTGCTGCAAAGAAAAAGTTTTCTGACGGAGATGATCCAGCAGCCGGCCGGGGGTAGCGCAGAGAATCTGAGTACGCTGACGAAGCTGCAGCTTCTGCGTTTTCATCGGTGTTCCGCCCGTCAGCTGAACACAGTGAAGCCGCTGGTACAGAGAAAAGGCACGGATTTCCTCGCTGATCTGCAAAGCCAGTTCACGGGTGGG
Source organism: uncultured Holdemania sp. (assembly GCA_904395815.1). Taxonomy (GTDB): domain Bacteria; phylum Bacillota_I; class Bacilli_A; order Erysipelotrichales; family Erysipelotrichaceae; genus Holdemania. The sequence continues at coordinate 6,744 of CAJFOC010000058.1, read as the reverse complement.
AACCAGGATCAGTGCCTGTGGAAAAAAGCACTGCACATCGCAAAGCTGGCAGAGCGGCAGCGCGTACGCAGCCGTTTTCCCGGAACCGGTGCGGGCCTGCACCAACAGATCTCTGCCCGCAAGAAACGCCGGAATGACCTGCCGCTGAACCGCAGTCGGCTCCGTAAAATTCATTTTGTCCAGCGCCTGCATCAGCTCCCGGCGTAAAGAAAAAGCGGCAAATCCGTTCATGATCTCATCTCCTTTGTGCGTCCTCATCGTACCAGCCGGACAACAAAAAGACAAGAAAAAAACAGAACAGGCAGGAATTCGGGGCAAAGCGGGTAAAAGAAAGGGTGCCGGGGCACCCTTGGACAGTTAACACAAGTTGAAGAATTCTTCGATGAGGCCGGTTACATCGCCGCAGCAGACGCAGTGATGATTGCCGATCGGCCGGGTGGTGAAGTAATCCAGTCCCTCTTCCAGATGAACCTGAATCTGAGTGCGGCACAGCGCATCTTCATGCAGATTGGCGACGATGCGGCCGCGGGCGGCAAAATGACGTGAGAGATCACCGGAACATTTGAATACCGTACACTCACCATGAGGGATTTCTCCGGCTACCGCGACGCCCAGTCCGGATTCATAGTGTGTCATCAGCCGGTACTGACATGGCATATTCAGCGGCAAAGTGCAGTGGGCCAGCACCATTTCCTTCTGCGGGCGCAGAATCCGGCTTGGATTGCACATGAACACCGGTTTGCCGGACAGTTCGCCCAGAATGGCCATGGAAATCAGCGACGGCATATCCCCCTCACAACCGCCGTAAATTCCCTGGGCGTTAAGAATGGCAAGCCCAAGACAGCCGGTATTCTTCACCGGTTCCAGCAGGTCAAAGCAGCGTACAGTCAGCGCCTGCAGCTGGTATTTCTCCTTGATTCGGACAAACGCGCCGTAAATGTCGAGCGCCTTTTCCAGCTCCTTCGGGTCAAATGAATGTTTTTTCAGGTCATCCACAAACTCGTTGTCCGGATAACCACCCCGGGCAATTTCGGCAAACACCTCTTCCATCTCAATATCCACGATCTCCATACCGCAGACTTCCTTCAGTCGGGTTGGATTGACATGCGAAGAGATCAGCCAGTCGCTTGGACGGCCCAGCGAACCGAGCCGGAATCCGTTCAGCTTTTTCAGCACCGCTTTGGCCTGTAGCATGTTCCGCAACCGGGAAGCCGTCTCCTCCAGATCCCCATGCAGAATCAGTCCTCTGCGGCCTTCCTGCTGGAAATACGACAGGATTTCCATCGATGCAGCCAGAGAATTGTTTTCTCCGGTAGTCAGGATAATGACCGGATCTTCCAGTTCGTTCACCGTCGCCTTGAACTGTCCTTCCGTTCCGCCGCCGCCGATGAAAACCACTTCCGGAGCGTTCAAAACCGGGTCATCCAGATGGAAAACAAGGCCGGCCCGCTCGCCCACTTCGCGCAGGTAAGCCATGTTCTCAGCCGATCGTTTTTCACGGTCTGAATTGCTGCTGACATAATACCTTACATTGACATCCATAATTCTATGTACCTCCGCTTCTATTGTAACATTGAAACGGGAATTAACATAAAAAAAGCGTTCAAAGCAGGGAAAATGCGCAAAAATCCGCAAAGTTGATAATATTTATGTTAAACTGTACCAGAGGTCTGCGAGGTGAAAATTTGATGAAAGATACCATAGCGGCCATTGCTACCGCTCTACAGGAAGGCGCCATTTCCATCGTGCGCCTGAGCGGCCCGGAAAGTCTGGCGATTGCGGACCGGCTGTTCAGCCGGGATGTCCTGAACCAGCCAAGCCATACGGTGGCCTATGGATTCATTCGGGATCCGCTTCGTGAGGTGGTCGTGGACGAAGTGCTGGTGACCGTGTTTCGCGCTCCGCGTTCGTTTACCCGAGAAGATGTCGTGGAGATCAGCGGTCATGGCGGCCGGATGGTCACCCGCAAAATTCTGTCGTTGTGTCTGGGAGAGGGAGCCCGGCTGGCCCAGCCGGGAGAATTTACCCGCCGGGCGTTTCTGAATGGGCGCATTGACCTGACTCAGGCGGAAGCGATCATGGACATCATCAAAGCGGATTGCGAGCCGGGCGTCCGTATGGCCATTCAGGGAATCCGCGGCAGCGTGCGGCAGCTGATCGAACCGCTGACGGAGCAGCTGCTGCAGATCATCGCCAACATTGAAGTCAATATCGACTATCCGGAATACGAAGACGCACAGCAGCTGACCTGGCAGACAGTCTTGCCGCAGGCCCGGCAATGGCTTGTGCAGATTGATCAGATTCTGCAGCGGGCGGAAAGCGGCCGTGTGATGAAGAACGGGGTAAAAACCGTCATTCTCGGCAAGCCCAACGTCGGCAAGTCCAGCCTTCTCAACGCGCTGCTGGAAGAAGAAAAAGCGATTGTGACGGAAATCGAGGGCACGACCCGCGATCTGGTGGAAGGCGAGATTCATCTGGATAATGTGACGCTGCATCTGATCGATACCGCCGGGATTCGAAAAACAGAGGACCGGGTAGAACAGATCGGCATTGAACGTTCCATGCAGGCCATGGAAGAAGCGGAACTGATTCTGGTCGTTCTGGACGCCAGTCAGCCGCTGGATGCGCAGGATGAAGCGCTGTTAACGATGACGGAAGGCCGTCAGCGCATCGTCCTGTACAATAAGAAAGATCAGGTCGATCATGTTGAGGGACTGGCGATCAGCGCCAGAGACAAGGATATCGGCGCATTGATCGAGGAAATCAACCGGCGTTATGAACATCATCACGCCATGCTGGATCAGCCGACGCTTGCCAGTGAGCGTCAGATCGCGCTGGCCCGTCAGGCCCGTCAGCACATGGCGGAGGCGGTAGCGCAGCTGCAGGCAGGCGCGGAGCTGGATCTGGTTACGATCGATCTGCAGGCGGCCTATACCGCGCTGAAAGACATTGTGGGCGAAACAAGCCGGGAAGATCTGCTGGACGCGCTGTTCAGTCAGTTCTGCCTTGGAAAGTAAGGAGGAAAATCAATGAATTGCTGGGTAAAACGAGTGATTGCCGTGGTGATCGACTGTTTGCTGATTGGAATTCCGATCGGCATCATCGAAATGGCCTTCTCATTGATCCGCTGGATCATGAGCTGGCTGCCGTTGATTCACCATTTCCGTTTTCTGTTTTCGACATCGTTTTTGTTCGTCATTGTTTATGCTCTGTATGAGGCGGCCATGAACTATTTTGCCGCCGGAACGGTCGGGAAGCTGATCATGGGACTGGAAGTGGAAAAGGAACGGGGCGGCCGGATGAGCGGCATGGATTGTCTGGCCCGGGGCGTGCTGAAGGCCTTCTGCCTGCAGATCTGGATTCTGTCGGTGATTTCCGGAATCGTGATGATTTCCGATCAGCACAGCTCACTGCATGACCGGCTGCTGGGGACGACGGTATGGGAACGGCGCTAGGCTGGATCGATTCGCATTGTCATCTTACCTGCCGGCAACTGCTGCCGGATGTTGAACAGGTGCGGCAGCGGGCGCTGGACGCCGGCGTCGCGCGGATGATGATCGTCTGCTGCTCTGTACCGGAGGCGGAAGCTGCGCTGCGGCTGAAGCAGGAAGATCCGCGTCTGGATGTGGCGCTTGGCTTTCATCCCAGCGATCTGGCTGACTTCAGCGAGGAAGACTGGAATAAATGCGAGGCGCTTGTCTATAATGAAAATATCAGCGCCGTCGGAGAAATCGGCCTGGATTACTATTGGGATAAACAGAACAGCGCGCGCCAGAAAGAAGCGTTTGTTCGTCAGCTGAACTGGGCGGTGAAGGCGGACAAGCCGATTATCGTCCACAGCCGGGACGCCATAGCCGATACGCTGGCCATCCTGAAAGAACACCCTGTACCGCGCAGGGGAATTATCCACTGCTTCAGCTCCAGCTGGGAAATGGCGATGGAATTCATTCGTCTGGGCTATACGATCGGACTGGGCGGTCCGGTAACCTTCAAAAATGCTAAAACACCCGTTGAGGTGGCGGAACAGATTCCGCTGACCCATCTTCAGATTGAGACAGACTGTCCTTATCTGACCCCTCATCCATATCGGGGAAAACGGAACGAGCCGATGTATCTGCCTCTGACAGCGCAGAAAATCTGCGAACTGCGGGGGATTGACGAGCTGGTGCTGAAGCAGCAGCTCTGGGAAAACTATCGGCGTCTGTTTCATCCGCAGGAAGAAGCGTAATGCTTCGTTCTGACATCGATGAAAGGAGTTAAGGTAGATGAAAAAAGCCGTGCTTTTCGGAATCATGATCGCTCTGGGTCTGGCCCTGACGGGTGTGATTCTGATCCCGGAAGAAGTGAAAACACCGCTGGTCCTGCAGAGTTTCAGCTATGCGCGCTCGATCAGTGAAAGCCCGCTGCCGTATACGACAGCCAGAGAAACTGTGACCACGCTGCTGCAAGAACAGGGAACGGTACTGGTCACTCCGGATACGATTCCGGAAAACGGCGTTTCCTGGCTGATTTCCAAGACCAGTGACGGCAGCCCCAAAATTCAAAATGATACGTATGAGATGACCTATGACCAGCAGGGGAATCTGCTTTCCCGGGTACTGGTTCCGTATTCCACGGAAGTCATTGAGGCGCAGCCGATTGTGTACAGCTATGGTTCTGAGGTGAAGGAAGAGGCCTATTTCTATTCCAGTCGTGTGACTTCCTATGGCGCAGACTGCAATGGCTGCGGCGGAGGCACTTCGTCCGGGATTGGCCTGAGCACAACGTCTGTGCGACAATCCGACGGCAGCTGGAAGGAAGGCGTCACTTATGATGGCTATTATCTGATTGCGGCCTCACAGGAACTTCCGCTCTGTACGATCGTGGAAATCAGCGATCACAAGTTCAACGGCCAGGGACTGACGCCGGGAGAACCGTTTCTGGCCATAGTGGCTGACCGGGGCGGAGCGGTTACCGGAACGACGATCGATCTGTTTACCGGATCGGAAGCTTATCCTACCGTCAGAAACGGCAAACGTTCTGATGTCAAGGTGACCATTGTCGGTTTTGGCCGCAAACGCTCCGGCGGATGCCGTTTCGGCTGATTGGCGGAAATGGGGCGCCGGATTCATTCCGCAGATCACGCTGACTCATCAGGTTGAATCAGAAATCACGGCTCTGAAGCGACAGAATGGCTTCAGGGCTTTTTTCCTGGCTGGGGGGTATGGTAAAATACAAAGGAAAAGAGGTGCGAGATGAAAATCAGACAGGTCATCGTCGTGGAGGGAAAAAAAGATACGCAGAATCTGAAACGATGGCTGGACGTGGATACGATAGAAACCGGCGGTACCGGATTGGACGAGAAGACGCTGCGGCGAATCCGGGAGATGGCAAAGACACGGGGCGTGATTATTTTCACCGATCCGGATACCCCCGGCGATCAGATCCGCCAGCGGGTCAATCAGGCGGTGCCGGGTTGTCTTAACGCGTTTCTGACCTCCGGTCAGGCCTGGGAAGTCGTACAGGGAAAACGCAAGGTCGGCGTCGAGCATGCGGGAAGGGAAGCGATTCTGCAGGCGCTGGAACATCTGATGAGCTACGATGATCAGGCGGAAGAATCGCTGAGCTGGCAGGATTATGTGGAACTGGGGTTTACCGGCCGGCCCGACAGCGCTCAGCGCCGTAAAAAAGCTGCCGAGCGATGGCATCTGGGCGAAGCCAATGCCAAAACGCTGTGGAAGCGGATGAACATGATGAAAATTACCCGGGAAATATTGCAGCGGGAAGGAGGAATGGACAATGACGGACAAACCGATTGCCACTGTGGCGAGAACCAATGAGATTCTGCGGCGCTACGATCTGTTCGCCAGAAAAAGCTACGGTCAGAATTTTATCGTGGAACCGGGCATTGTGGAAAAAATAGCCCGTCTTTGCCGGGCAGATGAGACTACCGCTGTGATTGAAATCGGTCCGGGGATCGGCGCGCTGACTGAACAGCTGGCCCGCATCGCTCATCAGGTGGTGGCCTTTGAGATCGATCAGCGGTTATTGGAAGTGCTGGCAGAAACGCTTTCTCCTTATTCCAATGTGGAAATTGTCAATCAGGATTTTCTTCAGGCTGATCTTGAAGGCTGGGTACAGAAACTGAAGCAGAACAACGATCAGGTCGTTCTCTGCGCCAATCTGCCTTATTACATCACTACGCCGATTCTGTTTTCCATCTTTGAAAGCCGGGCAGAAATTCCGGTGATCACGGTGATGGTGCAGAAAGAGGTGGCAGACCGGTTTGCGGCGCAGGTGTCGACGAAGGATTACAACGCGCTCAGCGTCATCGTTCAGTATCTGTACGAGGTTCGCGTTGTGATGAAGGTGCCGCGAACGATATTCAATCCCCGTCCGGAAGTGGATTCCGCCGTCGTTCAGTTTGAAAAACGAATTCCGGAGCGGATCGCGGCCGATCAGCAGCAGTTCTTCAGCCTGGTCAAAGGCTGTTTCAAACAGCGGCGAAAAACGCTGCTGAACAATGTGCGGGAATATCTGCAGGACAGGGAAAAAGCGGTGCGGGCGATTGAAGGCGCCGGTCTGGATCTGTCGGCACGGGCGGAAACGCTGACGCTGGATCAGTTTCTGGACCTGTATGAACAGATCTGTCAGCTTCATGCTGAATCCTGTGAAAAGCCATGAATCGGAAATCCTGATCTGTCAGGTTCCGATTTTTTTATTCCCGTAACCGATCATGCCGACGTCAAAAAAAGTAGACTTTTT
>CAJFOC010000057.1 GCA_904395815.1 uncultured Holdemania sp. | reverse complement strand
GAAGATACGAATCGTTGACATGATGAATCAATTGCGCGAACGGCAACTTTCTTGTTATAATGATATGGATTAGGAGGCACTGTTTATGCAGAACATGTCGCGTAAAGCGAAATATGAAAAACTGAGACAGGAATTGCAGATGGATGCCGAAGCGCAGATCAGCACCAAAGGCCTTTCCGAGTATACGGAGCGGCTGAGCCGGCTTGATCAGACGGCAGCCGAACAGATCGATGTACAGCAGGAAGAAAATCATGATCCGGCTCATCTGCGCCGGGAGTCTTATTTTGTACAGGAAACAGCGGAAAAAAAGCCGCAGGACAGCAGTACGGCGACGTTTAATAATGAATATCTGGATGAATACATCAGCGAGGTCAAAGAATATAATAAGCAGCGCGGACTGCTGTCCAGTGAGGATACGCAGGTCAATATTCTGAAACAGCTGCGCGAAAGCAGTTCGGTCCGGCCGTTTGAAGAAAAGATGGTCAGCACATCGAAGGACAATCTGCTGGATGACATGGACATTCCGGCGTTTGTTCAGCCGGATGAAACGCTGCGCAATACGATTTCCATGGAAGTCAGACAGCTGTTGGATCAGAGCGCCGCACCGGCCGAAGCGCCGCAGGAAGAAGAGACGCAGCCTCAGCAAGAGGAGCAGGAAGAGCCGAAAGAAGAGAAGAAACCGCGCTGGAAACTGTTTGGAAAACGCAGTGAAGACGATGAGGATGATGAGGAAGAAGACGAAGATCTGGACGAGGAAGAGGAGGAGGACTGGGATGAGGAAGACGATCAGACCCGGCCGCACCGGCTGTTCGGCAGACTTCGCAGTCATATGAAAGAAGAACGGGAGCTGCGGGAAAAACTGATGAATGAAACCGTGCAGCTGCGCGTTCAGATGGATGAATATGAAAATGAGCTGAACGATATGAATGATTCGGTTTCCTATACCAACCGGATGCTGAATTTTATTCTTGTCCTGCTGATTCTGGCACTGTTGGTTGTGTTGGGAATCGTGGTTTACTGGATTTTACTGGAAAAAGGAATGATTGGATGAAATTGAATATTGCGATTGACGGTCCCAGTGCGGCCGGTAAGAGTACGATTGCGAAACGGCTGGCCGCTCTGTTGGGATATGTTCATCTGGATACCGGGGCGATGTATCGCTGCATTGCTTACAAAGCGCTTTGCCGTCATCTTTCACTGACGGATGAGGCGGCGCTGTGTGCTCTGATCGATCAGACGGAAATTGAGCTGACGCCTCAGGGCGAGGTATTTCTGGATGGCGAAAAAATGGATCAGCGGATCAGAACGGACGAAGTATCCATGGCCACTTCCCGCATCTCTGCGCTGAAAGGCGTTCGGGAAAAACTGGTTGCCCGGCAGAAGAAGATGGCGGAAAACAAAGGCGTTATCATGGATGGCCGGGATATTGGAACGGTAGTGCTGCCGCAGGCGGAACTGAAAATTTTTCTGACGGCTTCTGCAGAGGCCCGGGCTTGCCGGCGTTACAGGGAAAACGAGGAAAAAGGCATGGCGTCCGATTACGAGCAGCTGGTCAAAGACATTGCCCAGCGTGACGCTCAGGACATGCAGCGGACGGTTTCACCGCTGCGTCAGGCTGCCGATGCGGTGCTGGTGGACTCCTCCAATCTTTCCATCGATGAGGTTGTTGATCTGATTCGCGCGATGGCAGAGAAAAAACAGAAGGAGGCGAAATCATGATACGGGGTGTGGTGGCAGTCGTTGGCCGTCCGAATGTCGGAAAGTCAACGATTTTTAATCGTATTGTCGGTGAACGCGTATCCATTGTAGAAGATACGCCGGGGGTGACCCGGGATCGGATTTACGGCAAAGCCAACTGGCTGACGCAGGACTTCCGCGTTATTGACACCGGCGGAATCCAGCTGGAAGATCAGCCTTTTCAAAAGGAAATTCAGGCGCAGGTGGAGATTGCGCTGGAGGAAGCGGATACCATTCTGTTTATCGTCAATGGCCGCGATGGGGTAACTGCTGATGATGAATTCATTGCCGGGATGCTCCGCAGGGCCGGCAAGCCGGTGATTCTGGCTGTCAATAAAATTGATGATATTACGCTGCAGGCGAATATCTATGAGTTTTATGCACTGGGACTGGGCGATCCTATCGCAATCAGCGGCGCGCATGGCATCGGCATCGGGGATGTGATGGATGCGCTGATCGCGTCGTTTCCTCAGCGTGACGACAATGAACAGGAAGGAATCCGATTCACTTTTATCGGCCGTCCCAATGTCGGCAAATCGTCGCTGGTCAATGCGGTTCTCAATGAGGAACGGGTGATCGTTTCCGCGGTAGAGGGCACGACCCGCGATGCGGTGGATACGCCGTTTGAAAGAGATGGCAAGCATTATGTTGTCGTGGATACGGCTGGTATCCGCAAGCGCGGCAAGGTGTACGAAAACGTGGAGAAGTATTCCGTGCTGCGGGCGATGCGGGCAATTGAGCGAAGCGACGTCGTGCTGTTTGTGATCGATGGCGAAAGCGGTATCCGGGAACAGGATAAACATGTGGCAGGGTATGCGCATGAGGCCGGGAAACCGATCATCATCGTCTACAACAAATGGGATACGGTACAGAAAGATGAGAAAACGATGAACCGTGTCACGGAAGAAATCCGTAAACAGTTCGTTTATCTGAGCTATGCGCCGGTGATTTTCGTGTCGGCGCTGACCCGTCAGCGGGTGGCTGCTCTGCTGCCGCTGATTGAAGAGGTGTACAGTTATTCTCAGCTGAGAATCGCAACCAATGTCCTCAACGAGGTCATCATGGACGCGCAGCTGACCACGCCGGCGCCGACCCACAACGGCCAGCGGCTGAAAATTCTGTACGCGTCTCAGGTAGCCGTTGCGCCGCCGACCTTTGTGTTGTTTGTCAACAACCCGGAGCTGCTTCATTTTTCGTATCAGCGTTATATTGAGAACCGGCTGCGCGAGGCATTTGGTTTTGACGGATCGCCGATCCGCATTGTTGCCCGCAGCAAAGACTAGGAGGATCAGGAGCATGAACATTGTCATCTTGGGCAGCGGCAGCTGGGGTACAGCTCTGGCTCAGGTTCTGGCGGATAATCATCAGGATGTGACGATCTGGGGAAAAAATGAACAGGAAGTGGCGGATCTGCAGCTGCATCGCAATACCCGTTATTTTCCGGATCAGCTCATTCATCCTGCCATCAAGGCGACCGGGGATCTTCGCGTTGTCGACCAGGCGGAAATTCTGCTGATCGCCGTACCGACTTCCGCGGTAGAAGAAGTCTGCCGCCAGGCGGCAGCGCTGCTGCATCATCCGGTGCTGGTCGTCAATGTCGCCAAGGGATTTCATCCAGTCACTCATGAGCGGATGAGCGTCGTGATCCGCAAGGCGATCCCGGCGGAATTGCTGGAAGAGGTAGTTTCGCTGATCGGACCTTCGCATGCGGAGGAAGTGATTCAGCGGCTGCTGACGTCAGTCAACGCGGTATGCGAGAATGAGGATGCGGCCAGAAAGATTCAGGAACTGTTTTCCAACGAGGTGTTCCGGGTTTACCGCAGTACCGATGTCATTGGTGCGGAAACCGGCGTGGCCATCAAAAACATCATGGCCATTGCCAGCGGCATTCTTTCCGGTATTGGTGAAGGAGACAACGCCAGAGCGGCGCTGATGACCCGCGGTCTGGCGGAAATGTCGCGGTATGGCATCGCTCAGGGCGGTCGGGCGGAAACGTATCTGGGACTCAGCGGCGTAGGCGACCTGATCGTGACTTGCACCTCCCGCCATTCCCGCAATTTTCAGGCCGGTTTTCAGATCGGCAGTCATGACAGCGCTGAGATTTTCTGGAAGACCAACACGCGGACGGTGGAAGGCATCAGGGCGGCCAAGGTCATTTACGAAGAATCCCGTATCAAAAACATCAGCATGCCGATTACCGAACAGGTGTATCGGGTTCTTTATGAAGGAGAAAAACCTTCCCGGGCTATCCGTATTCTGATGTCCAGGGAGCTTAAGTCAGAATAAGCCCGTCGGGCTTTTTCTTTACCGGCAAAAGGAGGGTAACCATGTATATTGATGAACGTTCTCAGCGGCATTATTTTGAACAGAAGACATGGGATCTGGCCCGGCAGTATGCGCAGAAAAAAACACGGCTGCATTCGCTGAGAGTGGAACACGACCGGATTCATCATCAGTTTGTGGTTGAGGCGACCGTGAATCCGACGCATTTTCACACGCAGCTGACGTTGGAAGAGTTCAGCGGCGAGCTGCTTCATTTTCACTGTGACTGCCCGTTTTGCGGTGAAAACAGGAAAGCCTGCGTTCATGTCGGCATGGTGCTGATCCTGCTGCAGCGGATGACGTTTTCCCATTATCCATACTTTTACGAGGAAGAAACGGATAATTATCTGCTTCAGTATCGCCGGCGGCAGAAACTGTCGCTGAGCGATCAGCTGATAGAGACCTACATTCGCACTTCATCGCTGGATGATCCGCTGCAGCTGCAGGCGGATCCGGTCAGTCTGCAGGCGGAAGTGGATCTTTCCCAATCGGTGCTGTTAGTCAGCTTCCGCATCGGCAGAAAAAAGAAATACATTCTGAAGAATCTGCATGAATTTCTGCAGCGGATGGAAAACGGCGAGGTGGCGGCGTATGGCAAACAGCTGCAGTTTCTGCATGTGGAGGAATCGCTGGATCCGTTTTCCGTTCAGATTTTCCGATTTCTTCGCCGTCACTGGCCATATCAGTCCTCCGCCTCTGCCCGCGCGCTGCAGCTCAGTGGAAGCTGCCTTGATGATTTTTATCACCTGTTTCTTTCCTGTCCGCCGCTGAGCGCGCAGGGACAGCCGTTGGTGATGATCGAAGCCGATCCGCCGCTGACCTTGCGGATTGAACCGGAGCGCAACGATACCCGGCTGAGCGTTTCGCCGGCGGAATATCGCTACATCCGAGGCAATGAAACGGATTATGTGGTTCTTTCCGGGACGTTGATCCGGCTGAAGCGGCGGTTTCGCATTCTTTGCGGTCCGCTGTTGCGAGCGATGCAGGGAGGCGAGGCGCTGCTGATTTCCGCGGAGCAGCTGCGTAATTTCTATTACAATGTGCTGCAGCCGGTCAGCGAACAGATGGTGGTACAGGGGATTGAGGAGCTGAATGTACGGCTGGATCCTCTGATCAGCCGGATTTACATCGATGAACCTGTCCGCCGTCAGATCATGATTACGGTTCGTTTCTGTTATGGACGCAACGAATATGATGGTTTTGATGGGGAAATGCAGTGGGATCACCGCAATCAGCGTCAGGAACAGCGCATTCTGACATTGATCCGTCAATACGCGACGCGAGTGGATCTACAGCAGCATGCCGCCTGGATCGAGCAGGACGAACTGAAAACGTTCAGTTTTCTGAGCGAAGGGGTAAAGAAGCTGATGGAAGTGGCGGAGGTATTTGTATGCGATTCGCTGAAGAATTTTCGGCTGCGGCCGAAGGCTTCTTTTCACGTTGGAGTCCGGCTGAGCTCGGGACTGTTGGAAATGACGGTGGACAATCCGCAGCTGAGCGCACAGGAGATCGCCGAGATTTTCCGTGGCTGGCAGCAGAAGAAAAAATACATCCGGCTGAAAGACAACGAGATCTTCGCTCTGAATCAGGATCAGGATGAAGCCGTGATGGCGATGCTGCAGTCGCTGCAGGTAGATCCGCAGCAGCTGCAGCAGGGAAAAGTGGTGCTGAATCCCTATCGGTCGCTGACGCTCAACGACAAGCTGATGGAAATTCCACAACTGAAGGTGGAACGGGATCCGCAGTTTCGAACAATGATCCGGGATTTCAAAAATATTCGCGAAGCCCGTTTTGAAGTGCCGCCTTCGCTGAAACCGGTATTGCGCGACTATCAGAAAGAGGGATTTCGCTGGCTGAAAACGCTGGCGCATTACGGTTTTGGCGGCATTCTGGCCGATGATATGGGAATTGGAAAAACCGTGCAGATGATTGCGGTATTGGAAGAGGCGAGACTGCGCAAAGAAGCGGGCTGCAGCCTGATTGTCACGCCGGCTTCGCTGATTCTGAACTGGCAGGCGGAAATTCATCGCTTTGCGCCACAGCTGCGCTGTCAGTGCATTCATGGCTCGCTGGCGGAACGGAAAAAAAGCCTGGAACAGGCAAACCAGTACGACGTGCTGATTACCTCCTATGACTATCTGAAACGGGATGAAGCGCTGTATGTACCGATGAAGCTGAATTATCTTGTTCTGGATGAAGCGCAGGCGATCAAGAATCAGCGGACCCGCAACGCTCAGTCGGTCAAACGGTTATCCGCGGCGCACCGGTTCGCTCTGACCGGAACACCGATTGAAAACTCGCTGGCCGAGCTGTGGTCGCTGTTTGATTTTCTGATGCCTGGTTATCTGAACAGCTACCGGCAGTTTCGCGAGGAATATGAGCTGCCTGTTGTGCGCCAGAAGGATCAGCAGAAGCTGGCGCTGTTAAAAAGACAGGTATCGCCGTTCATGTTACGCCGTAAGAAAAGCGATGTGCTGAAGGAGCTGCCGGAAAAAACGGAAACCGTGCTGACCCTGGAGTTCAGCGAGACGGAAAAGAAGCTGTATCAGGCAACGCTGGCGCAGGTACAGGCGCAGCTGAAGCAGGTCATGGATCAGCCGGAAGGATGGCAGCGCTCCCGGATCATGGTGCTGGCGATGCTGACAAGGCTGCGGCAGATCTGTTGTGATCCGAGGCTGGTGTTTGATCGTTATGATCAGGAAAAAAGCAAACTGTCCGCCTGCATGGAGCTGCTGGAAAGCGCGGTGCAGGCCGGCAAAAAGGTTCTGCTGTTCTCTCAGTTTACTACCGTGCTGGATCAGCTGCAGCAACAATGCAGTCAGCGCGGCTGGGAAACGTATCTGCTGACGGGATCCACGACCAAGCAGCAGCGTTTTGAGATGATGGAGCGCTTCAATCGGGATGCAACGCCGGTCTTTCTGATTTCATTGAAAGCCGGCGGAACCGGTCTGAATCTGACCGGAGCGGAAATCGTGGTTCATTACGATCCATGGTGGAATCTTTCCGCTGAACATCAGGCGACAGACCGGGCTTACCGGATGGGACAGCAACGCAGCGTTCAGGTATACAAGCTGATTGTTGCCGGGACGGTGGAAGAAAAAATTCATCAGCTGCAGTTAGACAAACAGACGCTGTCTCAATCCGTCATCGAAGGATCGGATGGTTCGATTACCGCGATGAGCAGGGAAGAAATCATGGCGCTGTTCGCTCTTTGAACCGTCGGACTTGTCCTTATGCTTCGTGAAAGTATTTTGAATTTCGTCAGAAAAGTGTTGCGTGGACAAAAAGGCCTTGCTATAATGAGATACGCATTTTATATTGAAATTCAAAATATTTCAGGAAGTGAGGATATTGCATGAGTTTACGGATTATTACGGATTCAACGGCCGATATCACCCCGGCAATGGCGCAGGCGATGAACGTTTCCATCGTTCCGCTGAAGGTGCTTTTCGGTACGCAGGAATATCGCGACGGGATTGATCTGAGCATCGAAGATTTCTATAAGAAGCTGACATCCAGCGATCAGCTGCCGACGACCTCGCAGCCTTCTCCCAATGATTTTCTTGTTGAGTTTGAACAGGCTAAACAGGCAGGGGACGAGGTGCTGGTTCTGTGTCTTTCCAGCGAGCTGAGCGGTACCTATCAGTCGGCGGTGCTGGCCAAAAACGTCTGTGAATACGATGCGATTCATATTGTGGATACGCTGCAGGCGACGATTGGCACGCAGATTCTTCTCAACGAAGCGCTCCGGATGCGGCAGGCGGGCAGCACGGCAGCACAGATTGCCGGACGGCTGAACGAGCTGAAACATCGGGTGACGATTCTGGCGGTCGTGGATACGCTGGAATATCTGGTCAAAGGCGGACGTCTTTCCCGAGCGGCAGGCTTTGCCGGCTCTTTGCTGGGGATTCATCCGATGATTACGCTGGATCAGGGAAAGCTGGTTGTCCTTGGCAAAGCCCGCGGACGGAAGGCCACGCTGGAACTGTTTCGCCGGGAAATGGAAAAGAAGGGCATGCCGGATCTGAATTTCGCACCTGTTTTCGGATATACCGGAAGTGCTGAGGCGGTCAGTGAGCTGATCGAGGCCATGAAACAGCAGGGGATTGAAAGTCCTTATGTCTGCGCAGTGGGCAGCGTGATCGGAACTCATACCGGTCCGGGAGTCAGCGCTATCGCTTATCTGCGTCAGGCATAGACCGCTGGAATTTGAAACTGTAAAAAAAGCCGCCGTCAGCGACGTGAGGTCAGCGATTTCGCTGAGATTCTTACGTCCTGATGGCGGCTTTTGTAATGGGGAAGGTTATTGAGCGGTCTGAGTCATTTCCTGCAGCGTCAGGGAAACGGTGACGGTAGTTCCATTGCGCCCGACCAGAATTTCGATCGTATCGCCGACGGCATGATCATCCAGAATGGAGCTCAGATCGGTGTAGGATTCCACTACCTGGTCATCGACGGAAATAATCCGGTCGCCAACCTGCAAGCCGGCCTGTTCTGCCGCGCTGCCGCTGGATACCTCCGAAATATAGACGCCCAGACTGTTGACGCCATACTGCATGGCCAGTTGTGAACTGGTGATGTTGACGACCGTGACTCCCAGCGCCGGACGTCCGGTAACATAACCGTTGTTGATCAGTTCCTGAGCTACCTGACTGACCAGATTGGAAGGAATGGCAAAGCCCAGTCCTTCGATGTCCTCGCCAGACGACTTAGCGACGACCATCCCGATCAGCTCACCGCGGCTGTTAAACAGGCCGCCGCCGGAGTTGCCCGGGTTGATTGCGGCGTTGGTCTGTAACAGTGTCATCTCTTCGTTATCCAGCACAATCGTTCTGTCCAGGGCGCTGATGATGCCGTTGGTGACTGTTCCGCCCAGTTCTCCCAGCGGATTGCCGATGGCGATCGCGGTATCGCCGACATTCAGGTTGTCCGAATTGCCGAAGGTCACCGGCTGCAGGCCGGTAGCGTCGATTTTCAGCACGGCGATATCGGTACGGGAATCGGTGCCGACCAGCTGAGCGCTGTAGGAAGTCCCATCACTTGTTCTGACCGTAATGGAGGTTGCATCTTCAATGACGTGGTTGTTGGTGACGATGTAGCCATCCTGTGAGATGATAATGCCGCTGCCGGCTCCGGTTTGAACGTATTGCTGCAGAAAGCTGCCGTTAGTGACCATTTCCGTCTGAATCTCAACGATGCTCGGCTGATTCAGCGCTGCGACCTGCTGTACGCTCATTTCCGTTCCGGCATCCACGGTCTGTACTTCAATCTTTGATGCATTGGACTGTAACAGCGTGGTCGTGTTGCCGCTCAGGCTGCCTGCCAGCCATCCGCCGCCAAAGCCCAGTCCGCCGCCCAGAACACCGCAGCATACCAGACCGATGATCATCGTTTTGCGCATCGATTTGTGCTGACGTTCTATCTGGTGCAGCAGCAGTTTTTCTCTGACGGCGTCAGCTTCCTCTTTCTGCGACTCGGTATGACTCTGTGTTTCAGCGGCAGAATCGTTGCCGGTCTCACAGTGATTTTCTTCATTGAACTTGTTTTCGTTATCGAATCTTTCGTTCATGTTGTCCACCTCTTTCTGTTTACGGTCTTATTCTATTGCCGCCATGTGATTTCGCATTGAAAACAGTTTGAAAGTTATGTGAAGATCAGAGAAAATCTAACTTTTATCCTGTGACGAAAGAAAAAGGATGATCATCCGCATCAGACGGAAGAATCATCCTGCTGCATATTGTCAATTCTGACATTGAGATTAAAGAACGATTGCAATGACATTGCCTTTGCCGCGGTTGATCAGTTTGGTCAGAATACCCTGCAGCCGGATCCGGGCGGTTTCCGGGATCATCGACAGTTTGGAATTCATGCCATCCTTGATGATGTCGGCCAGCTTGCGTCCG
>CAJFOC010000056.1 GCA_904395815.1 uncultured Holdemania sp. | reverse complement strand
TAACCGGCCTGAACAAGGCGTTTTATAGCAGTGGCAAAGCCCTGATTTCTATGGTAAAATAATACAATGAGCGGAGGGTTAAAATGAACCGACATAGTTGCAGAGAAAAAGCGATGATCTGTCTGTATCAGCATCTTTTGCTGGGAAAACCGACAGAGGAAATTATTGAAGAAGTCATGGAAACACAGCCGGAGAATCTGGATGAATTCAGCCGGGTGCTGGTCATGAACACGATAGAAAACAAGCAGCGATATATTTCATATCTGAATGAAACGCTGAAAGACTGGAGTTTTGATCGGCTGGGGATTCTGGAGCAGGCCATTCTTCTGATGGCCTGCAGCGAGCTGGATCGGCAGACGGCTCCGGCAGCGATCATCATCGACGAAGCGGTTCGTCTGGCGAAAGATTACTGCGATGAAGAGGCGTATAAGCTGATTAACGGCGTTCTGGATCGCGTATGAGAAACCGGCAGCTGAGTGTCAGCGCGCTGGTCCGTTATCTGAAGGGCAAACTGGATCAGGATCCGCTGATTCAAAGAATCGTGGTGGCGGGAGAAATTTCAAACTTCACGGCTCATCGCAGCGGCCACTGGTATTTTACGCTGAAAGATGAACATGCCCGTATTCAGTGCGTGATGTTTGCCTCCTATGCGCAGCGGGTCGCATTTCGGCCCAAGGAGGGCGATTCGGTGCTCGTTCAGGCCAATACGTCGGTGTTTGAAGCCAGCGGTCAGCTGCAGCTGCTGATCACGGCGATGAAGCCGACCGGGTTAGGCGATTTGTATCTGCAGTTTGAGCAGCTGAAGCGAAGGCTGAATGCGGAGGGATTGTTTGATCCTTCGCGCAAAAAGAGTCTGCCGCGATATCCGATGAACCTCTGTGTGATCACCGGCCGCCAGACGGCGGCCCGGGAAGATGTCATCACGACGCTGCATCGCCGCTGGCCGGTGGCGCAAGTCAGCGAAATTCCGGTGCTTGTTCAGGGAGACGGGGCGGCGGCACAGATCTGCGCTGCGCTCAGACAGGCGGATGCGATGCATTTTGACGTCATCATTCTGGCCCGCGGCGGCGGATCGATTGAAGATCTGTGGTCGTTTAACGAAGAATGCGTTGCCCGGACGCTGGCGGCGATGCATACGCCGGTGATCTGCGGGGTTGGCCATGAGGTGGATGTGACGATTGCGGATCTGGCCTGCGATTGCCGGGCGCCGACGCCGACCGGTGCGGCGGAGATGGCAACGCCTCAGATCGGTGAGGTGCTGGCGCAGCTTCACCGTCAGCATCAGCAGCTGTGTCTGAGAATGCAGCAGCAGCTGACTCAGCAGCGCCGCCAGCTGCAGCAGCTGCAGGACAGCCGGATTTTTGAAGATCCGATGAGTCTTCTGCAGCAGGCTCAGATGCATCTGGATTATAACAGTTCACGGCTGCAGAATTGTGCCGCGCAGCTGCGTCAGCACCGGCAGACGCTGAATCAGCTCAGTCATACGCTGCTCAGCGGCGCCAGCCGTCTGATCAGCGCTCAGCGCAGGAAACTGAGCGAACAGCAGCTTCTGTTAACAAGAATTCCACCGGAAAGACTGAAGATGCAGCATCAGCAGCTGAGTCAGAAAATTCAGCTGCTGGATGCGATGTCGCCGCTGAAGGTTCTGGCTCGCGGATACGGTCTTGTTTATGACGGAGAGAAACTGGTTCGTTCCGTGAAGGAAACGGAACCTCATCAACCGCTGCGGATCCGTCTGCAGGATGGGCTTCTTGATGTCGTCGTTACAAAGAAGGAGGAACAGAAATGAGCGAAAAAGCGTCGTTTGAACAGTCCATGTCCCGACTGGACGAAATCGTTTCGCTGCTGGAAAAAAACGAGATTCCCCTGGAACAGGCCATCGGTCTGTTTGAAGAGGGACTGGATCTTGTGCAGCTGCTTGATCAGCAGCTGCAGGGCTTTGAAACCAAGGTTCAGGAGCTGATGCTCAGACATCAGCGGCAGGAAGGGCAGGACAGAGAATCATGAAAGAGCAGCTGGAAGCGTTTCTGCAGCAGCAATGCCGGCAACTGAAACCGTCGCGGGTCCGGGATGCGATGGAGTATTCGTTAATGGGCCGGGGAAAACGGTTACGGCCGATGCTGCTGTTCGCTGTGCTGGAAGGATACGGACTTAATCCCAAGATCGGAATGGCTGCTGCCGGAGCGCTGGAGATGATGCATACCTATTCGCTGATTCACGATGATCTTCCGGCGATGGATAACGACGATTTCCGCCGCGGCCGCAAGACCTGTCATCGCCAGTTTGATGAGGCGACGGCCGTTCTGGCCGGCGACGGTCTGCTGACGCTTTCTTTTGAGCTGGCTGCCCGAAGCAGCGAGGATCCGGCCAAAGCGGTGCAGATCGTCAGCGAGCTGGCGCACGCAGGCGGAGCAGAGGGAATGATTCTGGGGCAGACATGCGATCTGGCCGCGGAAAACCATCCGCAGATGACGCTGGAGCAGCTGCGTCAGATTCATCTGTACAAAACCGGCTGTCTTTTTACCGCTCCGCTGGTGATCGGAGCGATTCTGGCCGGCCGCTCTCAGGATATCTCTTTATGGCGCAAAACCGGTTCGCTGATGGGACTGGCGTTTCAGATTCAGGATGATATTCTGGATGTGACCCAAAGCAGCGAACAGCTGGGAAAATCAGCCAGTGATCTGGATAATCACAAGGCGACGTATGTGACGCTGTTGGGACTGGGCCAGGCGCAGGATTTCATGGTGGACGCTTATCGCCAGACCCGTGCCACGCTGGCGGCAATCGACCTGGATCCGGCGCCGGTTGTTGCGATTTTGGACGCGATGGAGTTCAGACAGTATTGACGATTTCAAGGAGGCACAGGTTTATGGATTTAACCAAGATTCAGGATCCTTCCTTTCTGAAAACCATGGATAACAGACAGCTGCGGGCGCTGGCACAGCAGATTCGTGAATTCCTGATTGATCAGGTCAGCCGGACCGGCGGCCATCTTTCCAGCAATCTGGGCGTAGTGGAGCTGACCATCGCGCTGCACAAGGTCTTTGATTCGCCGCGGGATAAAATCTTTTTCGATGTCGGTCACCAGTGCTATACGCATAAAATTCTGACTGGCCGGGCAGCCTGTTTTCCGACTCTGCGTCAGTATGAGGGACTTTCCGGATTTCAGAAACGGGCGGAGAGTGAACATGACGTATGGGAGGCAGGGCATTCCTCTACCTCGCTTTCCGCAGCGCTGGGCATGGCAATTGCCCGTGATTTGAATAAGGAATCCTATCATATTGTACCGGTAATCGGCGATGGCGCGCTGGGCGGGGGAATGGCGTTGGAAGCGTTAAATCAGATCGGCAGCGAACAGCGCAACATCATTATCATCTTCAATGACAACAACATGTCCATTTCAGAAAATGTCGGCGTTCTGACGCAGAATTTTGCGAAGCTGCGCAGCTCCAAACCCTACAATGCGTTAAAGCATGATCTGAAGACGGCGCTGAATCGCAACAATGTCGGTCAGGCAGTGCTCAGCGGGCTGCAGAACATCAAGGACGCCATCAAAAGCGGCGTGATCGATACCGGTGTATTCGGCGTTTTCGGCCTGGAATACCTGGGACCGGTGGACGGGCACGATTTTAAGAATCTGATTCAGTGTCTGGAAGTAGCCAAAACGCATCAGGGACCGGTTGTTGTGCATGTGCTGACCAAAAAGGGCAAAGGCTATTCGTATTGTGAACAGGACAAGGAAGGCCGATGGCATGGCGTTTCCGCGTTTGATAAGGAAACCGGCGAAATCCTGACCCGCCCGGCTCCGGGGCATCTGAGCTGGTCGGCCATTATCAGTGAGAATCTCATTCGTCTGGCTGAGAAAAACAAGGACATTCTGGCGGTGACGCCGGCGATGATGACCGGCAGCAAGCTGGAACGTTTCTTTGCGCTGTATCCGGATCGGGCTTTTGACTGCGGCATTGCGGAGGAACATGCAGCGACGTTCTGTGCCGGTCTGGCCATCAGCGGCAAGCGGCCGTTTATTTCACTGTACTCGTCGTTTCTGCAGCGGTGTTACGATCAGATCAATCATGATATCTGCCGGATGGATTTGCCGGTAGTGATCGGGATAGATCGGGCAGGACTGGTCGGAGAAGACGGCGATACGCATCATGGCGTTTTCGATATCACGCTGCTTCGTTCGCTGCCGAATCTGATCCTTTCTCAGCCCAAGGACGCCCTGGAGGCCAGAGCGCTGATGGAAACCGCTTTTGCACAGCGGCATCCTTTTGTGATCCGTTATCCGCGCGGAACCGCCCGGTATGATGAAAAGGCAGAGGCGGAGCCGATTGCGGTGGGGTCCTGGAGCTGTTATAACGATGTGCCGGAAAGCAAGGTCTGGGTCATGACCTATGGCCCGGATGTGGATCGGGTCTTGTCGAAGATTCTGACCAACTCACTGCCGGTTTCGCTGATCAACGCCCGTTTCTTCAAACCGCTGGATGAAGCGCTGCTGCGCCGTCTGAGCCGGGAGGGCAAGCCGGTGGTGATTTATGAAACCGATATGCTGGCGGGCGGACTGGCCAGCGCAGTGCTGGAATGGTGCGCCGATCACGACTGTCCGATTCCCGTCAAACGGATTGGGATTGGCGATCATTATGTGCCGCAGGGATCGATGAACCGCATCCGCAAACGGGAAGGAATCGATATCCTTTCCTGCTTTGAGGAAATTCAGAAATACTGCAAATAGTACAAAGACGGCAGGAAGGAGGCAGACTGTGCTGAAACATCTGGTAGTACGCAATTTCATTCTCATCGATGAGGTAGATCTCGATTTTGCAGAAGGATTCAGTGCTTTTACCGGAGAGACCGGCGCCGGCAAGTCCATTCTGATTGATGCAATCGGCATGCTGTGCGGTCAGCGCGCTTCCGCCGGACTGGTAAAAAGCGGAGCGTCGCAGGCTCTGATCGAAGGCATTTTCGATTTTTCACACAACTTACGGGTGCGGGAGGTTCTTCAGGATGCCGGCCTGGAACCGGAGGAGCTGGAGAATGTCGTGATCAGCCGGCAGATCAGTGCGGAAGGCAAAAGTACAATGCGTCTGAACTATCGGGTGACCACAGTCAATCTTGTAAAAGAAATCCTGTCGTATGTCATTGATATTCATTCGCAGCATGATACGCAATACCTGCTGAACCGCAATTCTTTTCTGCGGCTGCTGGATCAGTATGCCGCGGATTCGGCACTGAATCAGCTGGTTGGACAGCGGTATCAGATCTGGCGTCAATGGAAAGAGGAACTTGAGGAAGCGAAAAGTCCGAAAACGCAGCAGGATCTTGAATTCCTTCAGTTTCAGCTGGATGAAATTACTCAGGCTCAGCTGAAGCCAAAGGAAGATGAACAGCTGGAACAACTGGAGAAACGCATTGTCTCCAGAGAAAAGCTGTTTCAGCGGGTCAGCGAAGCGCTGCAGCGGCTGGATGGAGAGCAGGGGCTGCTGGATTCCCTGTACGAAACGGCCAGGCTTACCGGAGGTTTTGCGGATCAGAATGAACTGAATGAAATCAGCGAAGCGATCAGCGGTCACTATTACGCGCTGCAGGACTTGACGGAGCGGCTGCGGGATTTCTGCGGCTCGCTGGAATTCAGTGAAGAACAGATCAATCAGGTTCAGAGCCGCCTGTTTGAGATCAATCGTCTGAAACGTAAATATGGAAGAAGCGTGGAGGAAATTCTGGACCGGCAGCAGCAGCTGACGGAGCAGCTGGATCGGGCTGAGCATCTTCAGGAGCATCTGGCCCTGTTGGAGAAACGAACGCAGGAAGCCTGGCAGCAGTTTGAAGAGAGTGCCGGCCAGCTGAGTGCGCTTCGCCATCAGAAAGCGTTGGATCTGCAAGAGGAGATCGAAGGTCACCTGCACGATCTGATGCTTCCGCATGCCCGGTTTGTAGTTGAACTGACGCCGGCTTCCAGGCCTTCGTCATCAGGACTGGACGACGTGGATTTTCTGATTTCGATGAATCCGGGAGAACCGGTGCGTCCGCTGGTGCAGACTGCCAGCGGGGGCGAACTGAGCCGGCTGATGCTGGGTCTGAAAACCATTTTTACCCGTCTGGCCGGGATAGAAACCGTTATCTTTGATGAAATTGATACTGGGGTCAGCGGACAGGTAGCGACGGCCATCGGTGTGAAAATGAGCCTGCTGTCCCAGGACGCTCAGGTTTTTGCCGTAACGCATCTGGCTCAGGTTGCGGCCTGTGCGGATCGTCATTATCATGTGACCAAGACGCAGTCGGATCAGTCAACGCAGACGCAGATTCATTCGCTGAATCAGCAGGAAAGAATCGCACAGCTGGCGTTGATCTCTCAGGGAGAGCAGTCAGCGGCCGCATTGCAGGCGGCGGCAGAACTGCTGGAACGCAACCGCAGTCGGGCAAAGGAAGCCCGGCGGCATCGATAGCGTTTTTGCGGCGGATTCATTCCATTTCAAAGCAGAGAAGATGAGTTCCGGAAAGGAACTCTTTTTTAAGTGTAACCATCTTGATTTTCTTTACCGATGGTTTCTGGTATGGAAATAATGATATAATCAGAACCAGGTGTTGAAACTGTCAGAGGTGAACCATGGAGAATCAGTTGGAAAGAACACAGCGACTTTACAGAGAATGACTGGATTGTCAGAAAATTCTGACAGCTCTGGGCGATCCAACGCGTCAGCTGCTGCTCTGTATTATGCTGAAAGGAAGCTGCAGCGGCAGCCGCGTCATTGATATTGCCCGGCAAACCCATCTGTCCCGGCCGGCGGTTTCGCATCACATGCAGATTTTGAAAGATGCGGGGATTGTCAGAAGCCGCAAGGAAGCAACCCGCCTCTTTTATTTTCTGGATCCGGCAGCCAATCAGCTGGACAATCTCATTACCCTGTTCTGTGACATTCGGGAAGTGATGAAAGACGTTCCTGATCGCAGTGGGGAAGAAGAGGAAGCTTTCCGCCGGAAAGAAGAATGAATCAGAGAAACTGGAGGATTGATTTATGACACTTTTAGAGGCCATATCGGCACGGCATTCTGTCCGTTCCTATACGCAGCAGCCCATTGAGGGCCCGGTACTTGAGGCGCTGAATGCGGTGATCGATCAGTGCAGAAAGGAAAGCGGACTTCATCTGGAACTGATACGAGACCAACCGCAGGCGTTTCAGAACTTCCTCGCTCATTACGGCCAATTTTCCAATGTCAGAAATTATATCATTCTGGCCGGCAGAAAAAGCGCTGATCTGGAGGAAAAATGCGGGTATTACGGTGAGAAAATTGTGCTTTACGCGCAGACGCTCGGACTGAATACGTGCTGGGTGGCGCTCACCTATGGTAAATCCAGCGCCTCTTTTGCGCTGGCCAAAGGAGAGAAGCTCTGCCTTGTCATCGCCATCGGATACGGAACCCATCTGGGTGTCGCTCATCGCTGCAAGAGCAGAGAAGCGGTCATGAAAACGACGCAGACTCCGGTACCGGAGTGGTTTCTCAACGGTGTGGACGCTGCGCTGCTGGCGCCTACTGCGATGAATCAGCAGAAATTCACGTTTTTTCTGAAGGACAACGTCGTCAGCGCCAAAGCCGGACTTGGTTTTTACAGCAAGATCGACCTGGGGATTGTGAAGTATCACTTCGAACTGGGAGCCGGAAAAGAACATGTTCAATGGGGATGATCCCTTTTTCTGCCTCTGGTAAGAATTAACAGGACATAAAGCTCAGCTGTTTCATCCATACTATTCCTGCTGCGGAGGTGAAATGTAATGAAAAAGTTTCTGTGTCTGAGCTTTTTGTTGTGGCTGATCCAGCCGCTTCCGCTTCATGCGGTCAGCGAAACGGTAGTGCTGGGCGGAGATACCATTGCGATTACTGTCAATTATGACGGCGTCTACGTCAGCGGCATGTATGATTTTGCGATGAATGGAGAAATCGTATCGGCCGCGGAAGAAGGCACGGTTCAGGTCGGGGATCGGATTGTTGAATCCAACGGCCGGACGATTCGTAATGTGGAAGATCTGTTTTCCAATCTGAAGCCGCTGCAGAAAAGCCGCAATCAGATTCCGGTGATGGTTATTCGCGATGGAGAAAAAGTGGCGGCCACGCTGCTGGTCTGTTATCTGGAAGAGGAAAAGGTCTTTAAAACCGGTCTGTATGTCAAGGATAAAATCAAGGGGATCGGGACATTGACCTATTATGATCCTTCCTCAATGACCTTCGGCGCACTGGGACATGAGATCGCGGAAGAAGGGCAGAGCACGCCTGCAGATGTTTCCATGGGAGAAGTTTTCAAGGCCACGGTCGTTTCATTACGAAAATCTTCAGCGGGCAATCCCGGGGAAAAGATCTGTCGTTCTGAAAGTCTGATACCGGTAGGAATGGTCAGCAAGAATACGATCTATGGACTTTACGGTCAGGTTTCCTCCATTCCCAAAGAGGCCAAAGTTGTACCGGTTGGCGGACGGGACGAAGTGCATGTCGGAACCGCTGAGATCTATACGGTACTGGAAGGATCAACTCCGCAGCGTTATTCAATCCGGATTACGGAAGTCAAAAGTCAGAGTGAACAGGCAGTGAAGGGAATTCGCTTTGAAGTGACGGATCCGCAGCTGATCAGCAAAACCGGCGGTATTGTTCAGGGCATGAGCGGATCTCCGATTCTTCAGGACGGCAAACTGGTGGGCGCCGTTACGCATATGGTTACCAATCAGCCCGCCAGCGGTTATGGTATTTATATCGACTGGATGCTGGAAGAAAGCGACTCTGTCTGAGGAACAGAAACTGGGAAATGCCTGAATTCGGGCATTTCTTTTCATCTCTGGGCAAATCAGGCAAACGCTGAAAATATTCTGGGGCTTTCGACCTTTTTCGACGAACTGTGACGGAGGATTTCCATAAAATGGTATCAGCGAAGAGGGAGTGAGCGGAAAAATGAAACAGATTAAGATTCTGCTGTGTGAGAACGGCAGGGAATTCAGAGAACAGGCGGAACGGGAAATGCGCAAAAGAGCAGAGTGGAATGTACTTCCCAGCTGTCGGGATGGCCGGGAATGTCTGGAGCGGGTTCGCTCTGCCAGACCGGATGTGCTGATCCTGGACTGCATCATGCCGAAAATGGATGGAATGGAAGTGCTGAGCGCGCTGAGCAGGGAAGGAATTCATCCATCCAAAATTCTTTGTACATCCTCATTTGTCAACGATCTGATGATTGCGGACATGCAGAAATATCAGGTGGATTACTTTCTGCTGAAGCCGGTGGAAGCCCGGGTTCTCTGTGACAAGATCAGTCAGGTCTGCAGCTATCAGAAACCGGCATCCAAAACGGCAGGGGATATCCGGAGGGCAGAAGGAGAACAACAGGATCAGCAGCGGCTGGCCCGGTTGCAGCTGGAACGGGAGATCACGGATATTCTTCATGAAATCGGCATTCCTGCTCATATCAAAGGATATATGTATCTGCGGACAGCCATTCTGGAAACCTATCTGAATGTGGACTATCTCGGACAGATTACCAAGGTGCTGTATCCGGAAATTGCCCGTCGCTACATGACGACCAGTTCACGGGTTGAACGGGCAATCCGGCATGCAATTGAAGTAGCATGGAATCGGGGCAATATCGACGCGATCGATGAAATTTTCGCCTATACGATCAGCGCCTCCAAAGCCAAACCGACCAATTCCGAATTCATCGCGATGATCGCAGATAAGCTGCGCCTGGAGCATCGTCTTAAGGATCATCATGAAACGCTGCGCCTGAACGGCTGACCGGAGCTTTCCGGTTTTTTCTTTGGATTGGGATTTGCTGAGAGGGAAATGAAGATGAAAAAAGTTCAAGCCAGTGATATAATGGATGAGCAAAGGAGGCGGAGCTATGGGCAAGGTTCTGTTTCATATCGATCTGAACGCTTTTTTTGCCAGTGCGGAACTGCTGCTGGATCCTTCTCTGAAGGGAAAGCCGATTGCGATCAGCGGACTGAGCAAGCGCAGTGTCGTCGCTACCGCATCCTATGAGGCGCGGCAGTTTGGCGTTCATTCCGCCATGCCGATCAGAGAAGCACTTTCGCTGTGTCCGCAGCTGATCGTGGTCAAAGGACATCACGATTTCTATGAAGAACTGTCAGATCAGTTTATCCGTTATGTGAAGCGATATACAAGTCAGGTGGAAAAAGCCTCCATCGACGAATGTTACGCCGATATGAGCGAAGCGATCCGACAGTTTCGCCGGCCGCTGGATCTGGCCTGGCAGCTTCAGCAGGAGCTGTCGGCAGATTTGCATCTGAAATGTTCCATCGGAGTGGCGCCGAATAAATTTCTGGCCAAAATGGCCAGTGACATGAAAAAGCCAATGGGAATTACCGTATTGCGCAAACAGGAAGTCCCGGTGAAACTGTGGCCGCTGCCCATCGAGGAAATGCGCGGGATTGGCAAGAAAACGGCGCCGCTGATGCGGGAAAAAGGAATCCTTACGATTGGAGATCTGGCCCACATCACGCAGCCGGAGATTCTTCAGCCGATTCTGGGAAAGAATGCGGCGATCTTTATCCGGCGGGCCAGGGGAGAGGATGATCGTGAACTGGTGTGCGAATCGGATGTCAAATCGATGAGTCAGTCGACGACGCTCAATTATGATTTTTCCAGCGACGAGGAAGTCCGCGTTTTGTTTCGCCGGCTGGCAGACCGGCTCAGCCGCCGGCTGATGGAGGAAGACAAACAGGGAACGCTGGCCTCTGTTTCTATCCGTTATGATGATTTTGATACGCATGTCCGTTCCCGCAAACTGCCGCAGCCAATTTTTCGGGCTGACGATCTGTTTGAAATTGCCATGGAGCTGTTTGATGAGAATTACGAAGATCGCCCTTTGCGTCATCTGGGGATCAGTCTGAGCGATCTCAGCGGGATTCATGAGCAGCGCCAGCAGATGAATCTTTTCGATACCCCCGTACAGGAAGCGACGGGAGAACTGATTGAACGGCTGAATCGGCAGCTGGAGCAGGGCGGTCATCTGACCACTGCCGGATGTCTGGCGCAAAGCCGCCGGAAATAGCATATTCCCATCCTCTGTTCATAAAGTAGAACAGGAGGGACTTATGAAACGACTGAACTCAATCCGATTGTCGCACTTTTCCCAGCAGCATAAAAACCAGTTTCACTTTCTTCTGATTCTGCTGATCTTCGGGATGATTACCGGTGTACTGCTTTCCCGCTGGATCAGCGCCAGCGACGTGGAGCGGCTTTCTTCCGTTCTGTTAACGACGGTGATTACCAGCGTGGAACCGCAGGCGTTTTTCACCAGCCAGTTTGTGACGAACATTCTGTTTCTGCTGGCGGTAGCGTTTCTTGGCTTTTCTCTGGCCGGAATACCGCTGATCGGATTTATTTTCTTCACCAAGGGAGTGCAGATCGGATTTTCCTGCATTCTGTATGTTCTGACATATCAGCTTAAGGGGATCGTCGGTATTATCCTGACTCTGATTCCACAGGTCCTGTTTGATCTGATCGCGCTTTTTCTTGTCTCTGTGATCAGTATCGAGATTTCCTATGCGCTGGTCCGTAAATGCCTTGGCTATGAATCGGAACATTTCTCTTTGACCGGACTGATCAACAGCCGGCTCAACGTATTGATTTTTTCACTGCTTCTGGTATTGTTTTCCTCATGGATCAAATCGACTCTGGTTATCCAGCTGATGGAAATTTTTGCCATGATGGATTAGTGTTCGACTCTTTGTGACGATTCGGCAGATCAGAAAAGATCTGCCTTTTTCATCTGACGATCCCTGTTTGAAAGAGCGGATGGGCGGCACAAATGGGCCAGATCCTTGTTTTGCTGGAAATGTTGCCGGACGTTGCTTGCGGCAACGGCCTCTTCTTCGTACAATAGCGGTAGCAATACCGCAAAAAGGAGTGATGGAAGAATGCTGCATGAGAATATTCGAACACTGAGAAAAGCGGAAGGTCTTTCACAACAGGAACTGGCGGCCAAACTGAATGTAGTCCGACAGACGGTTTCCAAATGGGAGCGAGGCCTGTCCGTTCCGGATTCTGAAATGCTGCTGGCATTATCTGAGGTGCTTGAAACTCCGGTCAGCATGTTGCTTAAAGAAACGGTCAGAACGGAGGAAGCGGAGGATCTTCAAACCATTGCCGCCCGGCTGGAGATCATCAACCTGCAGCTGGCGCAGAGAAAAGACATGCGAAGACGGATCATTCGCGGATTGTGTCTTGGAGTGGGCGTGGTCATCGTGATCATCACGCTCATGCTGGCGGCATGGAAAAGTCCGTATCTGGCATGGAATTACCGCGATCCGGAAACGGCGGTCCTGGGAGTGCTGGTTCATGGGGGCGAATGGGTTTTTGTCAGAGTAGCGCCTCTGGTTTTGATCGCAGCGTGGACAGGGGTATTTCTGACGCGCAGAAAAAAATAGGGCTTTTTTCGTTTTCTTGACTCACAGCAGAAACTGGAAAAGCCTCTTTTCATTTGCGCTGTGTGCGCGGAAAGACAACGGCTGGCAGCGGTAGCGAAGGGGATATTTCTGTGTTATAATGAGGCAGAAGGCAAGGGATCGTTGTGGAATTGAAGGAAGCGGAAAAACAATATCGGATGTACATCACGATGCAGTTTCCCAAAGCGCAGAAAACTGTGATCAGTTATCAAAGCGATCTGCGCCGGTATATGGAATATCTTGCCCATCATCAGATCGACCGGACTGAACAGATTGATATTTCCATGATTGAGGAGCTGATCCGGATTCAGTCCCGGGAATATGCGGCTTCTTCCGTCAACCGGATGATCACTGTGATTCGCAGTTTCCATCAGTTTCTGGCATTTCGCTATAACGAAGAAGATCCCTCGGCTGAGATTCAGCATCTGCAGCAGCCGGGAAGACTGCCGGTGTACTGTACCCGGGAAGAAGTGGAAAAAATCATGGCACAGTTTGATTCCTCAGCGGAATCGATTCGCTGGCATGCGATCATGGAACTGATTTACGGTTGCGGGTTGCGGGTCAGCGAATGTGCGGCTCTGACAGTCAGTCAGATTGATCTGGAGCTGGGAATGCTGAGAATTCGAGGCAAGGGCGATAAGGAGCGGATCGTTCCAATTCCAAAACAGTCGCTGAAAGTGGTTCGGCAGTATGCGGATACAGTGCGGCCGCTGTTTCAGACCAAGCCGACATCGTTGTTTTTCATCACCCGGCTGGGGAAGAAAACGACGACGGAATCGATTGAAAAGAAGCTGCGGGAAATCTGCATGCAGGCCGGAATTGACAAGCCCATCACACCGCACAAACTGCGGCATTCCTATGCGACGCATATGCTGGAAGGGGGAGCGGATCTGCGGACTGTGCAGGAACTTTTGGGGCATGCGGATATCACGACGACACAGATCTATACGCATGTGGACCGCCAGCGCTTGCGCGGCGTCTATGATCAGACGCTGGGAAAATACTGGAATGATGAAAATGAAAAAAGATGATGAACAGTACAGATTCAGACAAGAAGATGAAGAAAGGAAATACAAAATGAAAAAATTTAAAAGAATTTTTGTCGTAGTCATGGATTCGGTAGGGATTGGCGCCATGCCGGATGCCCAGCGGTATGGCGATGGCGGAACGGATACAATCGGTCACACGGCTGCAGCGGTCGGCGGATTATCGATGCCGAACATGGAAAGACTCGGTTATGGCAATCTGCATCCGATTCAGGGAATCCATCCGCAGCGTGACCCGCAGGGATACTATACCAAAATGCTGGAAGCTTCAGTAGGAAAAGATACGATGACCGGACACTGGGAGATGATGGGACTGTACATTGACAGACCGTTTCAGACGTTTACGGATACCGGATTTCCGCAAGAGCTGATCGAGGAGCTGCAGCGGCGCTGTGGTCATCCGGTGATCGGCAACAAGTCGGCCAGCGGAACGGAGATTCTGGATGAGCTGGGAGAGCGTCATATGAAGAGCGGGGAAATGATCGTCTATACTTCGGCAGATTCCGTGCTGCAGATAGCTGCCCATGAGCAGACGTTCGGTCTGGATGAGCTGTATCGCTGCTGCGAGATTGCCCGCGAACTGACGATGAAAGATGAATGGAAGGTAGGACGGGTCATTGCCCGGCCGTTTATCGGTGAAGGGAAGGGGCACTTTATCCGTACCAGCAACCGTCATGATCTGGCGCTGAAGCCATTTGGCCCTACCGTACTCAACAGCCTGAAAGAGGCCGGATACGAGGTGATCAGCGTCGGTAAAATCAAAGATATCTTTGATGGAGAAGGAATTACGGACGCTTTGAAGTCAGAAAGCAGCCATCATGGCATGCAGCAGACGATCGAACTGACAGAACGGGATTTTACCGGACTGTGCTTTGTCAATCTGGTCGATTTTGACGCCAAATGGGGACATCGGCGCAATCCTCAGGGCTATGCGGCTGAACTGGAAGATTTTGACCAGCTTCTGGGTGAGTTGATTTCCTGTCTGCGCAGCGACGATCTTTTGATGATCACCGCGGATCACGGCAATGATCCATGTCATACCGGAACGGATCATACCCGTGAAATGGTTCCGCTGATTGTCACTTCACCATCGCTGAGCGGTGCCGGTCTGCTGCCGCTGGCAGAAACCTTTGCGGACATCGGTGCGACGATCGCCGATAACTTTGCGGTCACAATGCCTGCCTACGGCCGGTCACGACTGCAGGAACTGAAATAAGGCATACGGCCGGCTTTCAGATCAGGGGGCCGGCTTTTTTCAATCTCTGGATTTGTCCATGAATAAAAATCGTATAATATACATTATGCGAAGTTATATTCCATACCAGACAGAAAGCCTCTGTCCGGTTCAGTGATTATAAATTTCGCATTCTGTAAAAGTATTTGTCGATAATCGCAAAATTGTGATCGCCAACGGCCGGATTGTTGACTCGCAGCGATCCGTTGAAATAAACATCCGGAATGAATCCTTCCTTGACACACAGATCAACAGCCTCTGCCAGAATGGCATTGATCAGAAACAGAAACGGAATGGAGGATGCTGAGCCCACTTTCATCGGTAATCCTTCAATATCGACAACCGCATCTCCGATTGCGGAACAGTTGGAAAGAACGACATCCCCGAAATCCATCAGATGCTTACCGGAGCTGTGACGGGGTTTCAGCATTGCCGAATATTCTGTATTGGTCAGAACAATGACCGGATATCCCCTTTCCTGACAGATTCTGGCAAATTCCAGAGTCACGGCATTGTTGCCGGAATTGGAGATGCAGATGACAGCGTCATCCGGTTCGAAGCGATAGTAATTGACTATGTTTTCCGCATAGCCTTCCATTTTCTCCAGAAATCCTGATTTTGTGATCTGGGTGTTGCCGCTGACCGCTTCTTCCAGAACCGCTTGAACGTTGCCCAGCGTGGCGGAGCGATAGAAAACATCATCAGCGACCAGATGGGAATGTCCGCAGCCGAAAACCCGGATAATTCCTCCTTTTTTTGTGCAGTCGGCCAGGATCCGGGCGGCCTTATCGATGTTTTCCCGCTGTGTCTGCTCAATTCGTCTCAACGCGCTGATCTCTTCTTCAAGATACTTTTGCCATACTTTCATTTCTTGTCCCTCCCTGAACTGATTGTATCACATTCTGTGAGCTCGGAAATGAAAAAAGGGATCCTCGATCCCTTTTGGCAGACCTCATTCCGTTCAGTCCTGGCGTCGGTTGAAAATCAGCAGCAGCCGCAGAATCTGCAGGATGGAAGAGATCAGCGAGGCGACATAGGTGAACGCTGCCGCGCTCAGCATGGCTTTGGCATCGTTTCGTTCTTCTGCCACAATCATTCCCTCTTCCGTCACCAGCCGCAGCGCTCTACGAGAAGCGTCGAGTTCGACCGGCAAGGTTACCAGCTGAAACAGCGCAACGCAGCCCAGCATGATGATACCGGTATAAAACAGTCCGGATGAGCTGAAAAACAGCCCCAGCAGCAAGACGATCCAGGAAAGCTGACTGGAAACCATGGCCGCCGGAAGAATGGAGTTGCGCAGCGCGATGAAGCCGTAATTCTCCGCATGCTGGATCGCGTGGCCGCATTCATGCGCCGCTACGGCAACCGAAGCGATGCTATCTTTGGAATAAATATCCGGCGACAGGCGGACAACGCGAGCTTTGGGATCATAATGATCTGAAAGCATGCCGCCCTGGGCAATTTCCACGCGAACATCGTACAAACCCTGATTATCCAGTATTTTTCTGGCTGTTTCCGCTCCGGTGTAATGCCGTATCGTTGAAATCTGACGATAACGGGAATAGGCGCTCTGCACTTTTATCTGCGACCAGAGCACCAGCAGAAACGCCGCCAGATATAAAATCATGTCCATACCGTTTCCTCCTTTGTTGATGGTATTGTTCAATTAACGGATAAGAAAAAAGAAGCGCAAGGCTTCTTTTTACTTAACAGCGTCTTTCAGAGCTTTTGCAGCTTTGAAGCCAGGAACCTTGGTTGCAGGAACCTTGATTTTTTCCTTGGTGGCCGGGTTGATGCCATCTCTTTCGGCACGAACCTTGACTTCGAATTTGCCGAAGCCGCTGATATCGACCTTGCCGCCTTCTTTTAATGTCGTTGTAATTTCATCAAAGATCAGATCAACAGTCTCTGCTGCCGCCTTCTTTGTCATACCCATCTGTGTTGCGATAACGTCAACTAAGGTTTTTTTGTTTAACAATTCACTCATACTTTTACCTCCGGTACCCGTATATGATACCATCTTTCCCTTCATAGTTCAATAAGAAAGTCCGGCATTTTGCCGCTTGTTTCTGCCTGTTTCCGCCTTATTTCAGGGCTGTTGTCCGGCATGGGAACCCTGCTGTTTCAGCCGTTGTGCCAGCTCCTGAATCAGCTGATCGCGGCTGAGGTCATCCAGGCATTTGCAGCCGGCGGCATTGCGATGTCCGCCGCCCCGGTAACGCATCGCAATGTCGTTGACCGGGATGGATTTGGATCTCAGCGATCCGCTCCACCACTGATTTCCCTGCTCGTCATGATCCCGGGCAAAAACAGCCCAGATCTCGATTTCACGAATATTGCCGAACAGATAGACCTGATCCTTGGCCTGGGAGGCGCTCATCTGCCACTGATCCAGAAACGCCTGATCCACGATGGTAATCATCATTCCCGGCACGACTTCCTTTGCCAGATTCCGCAAAGCTCCGGCAAACTGAAATTCATGCAGAGACGTATCGAACAGATCGCGGTTGATCTGCGGAATGTTCAGTCCGCTGCGAGCCAGATACGCAGCCATGGAAAGGGTATGATCGGTCGTGTTGCTCGTACGAAAACACAGCGTATCCGTCAATAGACCACGATAAAGATACTCGGCCGGTTTGCGAGGCAGCGGTTGTCCCTGATCACAGCGGAAAAAGAATTCCGCCAGAATTTCACAGGTAGCCGCATAATGTTCCAGGACGTATTCCTGTTCAGCGAAATGCTCAATCTGCGGATGATGATCCAGGTGGATGCGCCGTGCCGCCATTTTCCATCGCGAATCATCAATGCGCCGGACATTGGCCGTATCCAGAATAATCGCCAGAGAACGGCTGATCGTTGCGTCATCCACACTATCGCTGTCAGGAAACAGTCCGTTTGTCATCTTCTCCGCTCCCAGC
This sequence comes from uncultured Holdemania sp., assembly GCA_904395815.1. Classification (GTDB taxonomy): domain Bacteria; phylum Bacillota_I; class Bacilli_A; order Erysipelotrichales; family Erysipelotrichaceae; genus Holdemania. The sequence continues at coordinate 41,686 of CAJFOC010000056.1, read as the reverse complement.
ACATAGATCTGTTTTGATGGAAAGCGATGCTTCAGCCAGCTAGCCAGCCCCCACTGGCTTCCCAATGCGTCGCAATCAGGACTGGTATGGCGGTAAAGCGTGATGACCTCGAACTGCTGCAGGGTTTCCAACAGTCCTTCAAACATGATTACAGCCCTAACAGCCGTGCCGTATCGCGTGCGATGACCAGCTCTTCGTTAGTAGGAACGATGTAGACCTGAACCTTGCTGTCTGGACGGGAAACGCAGACTTCTTTGCCGCGGGTTTTGTCGTTGAGTTCATAATCGATGGACAGGCCGAGGAATTCTTCCATCTTTTCCAGGATCATATGACGCAGATGCGTATCATTTTCACCCAAGCCGGCAGTGAAAGCGATGGCATCCACGCCGCCCATCTGCATGACGTAGCCGCCGACAACATTGATGACGCGGTTGACGTATACCTGCTGAGTCAGAATGGCCCGCTGGTTGCCTGCCGCCACGGCGTCCTCAATATCCCGCGCGTCGCTGGAAATGCCGCTGACTCCCAGCATGCCGGATTTTTTGTTCAGAATGGTATCCATTTCCTTGGCGGAAATGCCCTTTTTGTCCATGATGTAGCAGATAACGGAAGGATCGATATCGCCGCAGCGGCCGCCCATCATGATGCCGCCCAGCGGAGTAAAGCCCATGGAGGTGTTGATGCACTTGCCGCCCTTGACTGCGGTAATGGAAGCGCCATTGCCCAGATGACAGGTGACGATGCGGGTCTCTTCAATATTCTTGCCCATCAGCTCGGCAGTGCGCTGAGAAACATACTGATGACTTGTGCCGTGAGCGCCATAGCGGCGAACCTTGTCCTCGGTATACCATTCATAAGGAACCGGGAAGATGTACGATTCCGGCGTCATCGTCTGATGGAAAGCCGTATCAAAGACGAATACATGACCGATTTTCGGCAGCGCTTCACAAAAGGCGCGATAACAGATCAGATGGGCCGGATTGTGCAGCGGCGCCAGCGGGGCCAGCTCTTCCACCTTGTCGACCACATCCTGATCGACCTTGACGGACTGATCAAAATAAGCTCCGCCCTGTACGATGCGGTGACCGGCGCCGGAAATCTCATCCAGGCTTTCCACGATATGATACTCGATCAGCGCTTCCAGCAGCAGATCGACAGCGACTTTGTGATCCTTGATCGGCAGGTTGCGGGTATGCTTCTCTCCATTGACCTTGATTGTGAAAATTCCCTCTTCCAGGCCGATGCGTTCGGCGACACCGGAAGTCAGCACTTCCTCCTGCGGCATGTTGAACAGCTGAAATTTCAAAGAAGAGCTGCCGGCGTTGACTGAAATAATCTTACTCATAAATACCTCCATGTTTTATTCTGTCTGCATACAAATCTCAACCCGTGCGTCAACCTCGGGAATGCCCAGGGCTTTCAGATGGTCATACTGCTCAGACCGGATCTGATAACTGCGCATCAGATGGAGTTTTGTTTCGTAGTCTTCCAAAATCTTTTCGCACCGCTTCAGCAGGTCGAAGACAGCGCTGCGGCTTGTGTTCTGCAGTTCGGCGATTTCTGCCAGCGAATAATCTTCATGATAATAGTAATCCAGTACAGCCTGCTGTTTCTGAGTCAGCAGCACGCCGTAAAAGTCAATCAGAAGATTCATCCGCTCGGTGTGAGCCAGTTCCTTATCCGACATCCCGGATTCCTTCCGATATGCTGTACAGATAAAGATCCAGGTCGAAAGGTTTCAGATCGTCTTCCTTTTCGCCAAGACCGAGAAATATCACAGGGATATGCAGAACGTCCTTGATCGCAAGAACGATGCCTCCCTTGGCCGTTCCGTCCATTTTGGTCAGGACGATCCCGGTCACATCGGTCACTTCCTGGAAAATCCGGGCCTGTGACAGACCGTTCTGTCCTGTTGTGGCATCCAGCACCAGCCAGACGTGATGAGGAGCTCCCTCGATTTCCCGGCCGATGACTTTTCTCATCTTGGCCAGTTCGTTCATCAGATTGACCTTGTTCTGCAGTCTTCCGGCGGTATCGCACAGCAGGATATCGATCTGATGCTCTTTGGCGTAGCGGCAGGCATCGACCAGCACGCTGCTGGGATCGCCGTTTTCTTTTCCGCGAATGCAGGGAACCCCCAGCCGCTGCGCCCAGCGCTCCAGCTGTTCGATCGCTCCGGCTCTGAACGTATCCGCCGCCGCCAGCGCCACGGATTTTCCCTGACTCTGATAAAGACGGGTCAGCTTGGCGCAGGTGGTCGTCTTGCCGCTGCCGTTGACGCCCACCATCAGAATGACGGTCGGTCCCTGCGTATTGAAGGTCATGGCCGGCGATGGCGTTTCCAGATAAATGTTCTGCATGATTTCCATCAAAAAGGCCATGACATCCTTGAAGGTGACATATCGGTATTGCGAAACTGTCTGCTTCAGCTGATCGCAGATCTTTTCCGCAGTTTGGATCCCGACATCACTCTCCAGCAGAACGATCATCAGTTCTTCGAGAAACTCATCGGTAACCCCGTTGAAGCCAAACGACATCTTACTGAGTTTTTTGCCCATGGTGTCGCTGGTTTTATTAAAGCCGCTGAGGTAGCGGTCGCCATCTTTCTTTTTGGCGAATTTTTCCTTTAGCGTATCAAAGAAGCTCATGCCGGCTGCACCTCCCTGTTATCAGCCATTTCAATGGCGTCGGTCAGTTCTACTTTCAGCATCTGGGAAACGCCCTGTTTCTGCATGGTTACGCCATACAGCACGTCGCACTGACCCATTGTTCCCGGTCGGTGCGTGACGACGATGAACTGGGTCCGTTCGCTGAAATTCTTGATGTAACGGGCAAATCGTTCGACATTGCCCTGATCCAGCGCCGCTTCCACTTCATCGAAAATGCACAGCGGAACCGGTCTGGCTTTGAGAATGGAAAACAGCACACTGATCGCGATCAGACTTTTTTCGCCGCCGGAAAACAGACGAATGTTCTGGACGGCCTTGCCTGGCGGCTGGACGTCGATGTCGATGCCAGTGTTCAGCAAATCGGTCGGATCTTCCAGAATCAGCCTTGCTTTGCCTCCGCCAAACAGAGCGCGGAAGGTTTCCGGCAGCTGTTCGTTGATTTTATCAAACATGTCCTTGAACTGGCGAGTCATCACCTGATCCATCTCGTCAATGGCAGACAGAATCTTATCGCGGCTGGCGATCAGATCGTCCACCTGCTTGCGCATGAATTCATAACGGCTGTTGACTTCATCATACTCTTCCGGCGCATTCATGTTGATGTTGCCCAGCGCTTCAATCTGAGCGCGTAGCTGCAGCACTTCTTCCTTGGCGTTGTCTACCGGATTGTGCTCCACCTGACTGCGGGCGTATTCGAACGTCAGCTGATATTCGCTTGTCAGCCGGGCCAGGTTGCTTTCCAGCCGCGTTTCCAGCTTGGCCTTGTCCAGCTGAATGGCATGAGCGCTGGCCGTCGCGGTTTCCAGCTCTTTTCGAATCTGACGGATCTGCTGTTCCCGTCGTTCGATATCCGCGTTCAGCTTCATTTTCTGCTGTCTTTTTACCGACAGCGAACCGGAGATTTCATCCCGTCGGGAATAGGACTGATTCAGCGACTGAATCAGCGTATCGGCAAAGCTTTGCTGCGGAGCTTCCTCCTGCTGGGGCGCCAGCCTTTCGTAATCATTTTTCAGCCGTTCGTATTTGGCTCGCTTGGCGTCCACCACCGGTTCCAGCTGTGCGCTGGCGATGCGTTTTTCCGTCAGCGTCCGCTCACATTCACTGCGCCGGCGGCTGGATTGTTCCCACGCTTTCTGAGCCAGCTGGCATTTTGCCTGCTGTGACTGGATCGTTTTTTCCAGCTCTTCCAGCTGGCGGCTAACGGTCATGACGGAAGAGACGTTGCGCGATCGTCCGCCGGTCATGGATCCGCCGCGATGAATGACATCGCCATCCAGCGTGACAATCTTGTAGCTGAATTTCAGCAGATCTGCCAGCGCATTGCCATGCTCCAGCGTATCGCAGACAAGAACGTTCTGCAGCAATGACTGAGCGACCAGATCAAACTGAGCGTCGCAATCGACAAACTGTCGGGCGTTGCCCAGGTATCCTTCCGTATTTTCGGCAAGAACGCGGTGCTCAGAGGCAATCCAGCGCGGTTTCAGAACGCGCAGCGGCAAAAAGGTGGCTCGTCCGCTCTGATTGTTTTTCAGAAACCGGATCGCGCCGCGGGCGCTGGCCTCGTCGGTAGTGACGATGTTGTACATGGCCCCGCCCAGCGCCACTGAAATGGCTTCTTCGTATCCTTTGTGCGGCTGCAAAACCTTGGCGACCACGCCCAGAACTCCCGGCAGAAAAGCCTGCGAGTCCATAACGGCCTTGACCCCGGCCTGTGACTGAAACGGCTGACGGGCCAGATTCTCAAGCACTTCCCGCCGGTTCTGCAGCCGGCGCAGAATCCCGGCGGCTTCATCGTTTTTCTGACTGTTTTCCGCCAGTTCCATGGCAATCTGCGACAGCTGCTGGGAAAGCAGCTCAATCTGCTGCTGCAGCTGATTCAGGCGCTGCTGGCGATCTTCATATTCGAAGCGCGCCTCTTCCAGCAGCGACTGCAGTTCGCGCGCCTTTTCTTCCCGGGTTCCCACTTCAATCGCGTATTTTCGTTTTTCATCCAGCTCGATTTTGCGGGTTTCCAGCGTCTGAATTTCGTTGACCACACGAATCAGCTCATCCTGCAGACGGTTAATGTCATTTTCCAGCTGCGAGGATTCCCGCTTGGCCTGCAGATTGGCCGTTTCGTGAACCTGAATGGTCGTCTGGTGCATGGCCGAGGCCGTTTCGATATCGAACAGCGTTTTCACAGCCTCGTCAATCTGCTGGTTGAGCAGCGTGATGTCTTCTACCAGTACGGCAATCTCTATCTGCTGCAGGCGTTCTTTTTTCTCACGGTAAATCTCTGCTTTGCGGGCCTGCCGTTTCAGCGGTGATACCTGCCGTTCCAGTTCGCTGAGAATGTCCTCAGTGCGCTCCAGGTTCTCCTTGGTTCGTTCCAGTTTGGACAGCGATTCGATCTTGCGCTTTTTGTATTTGCTGACCCCGGCCGCCTCTTCAAAAATGGCCCGCCGTTCAATGGGTTTGGCTTCCGCAAACGCGCTGATGTTGCCCTGAGAGATCATGGACAGGGAATCCTTGCCCAGGCCGCTGTCCAGAATCAGATCCACGACATCTTTCAGCCGTACCGGATTGCGGTTGATCAGATACTGGGCCTCACCGCTGTTGCGATAAAGCCGGCGGGTAATTTCGATTTCCTCCAGATCGCTGTTCAGATCATGTCTGCTGTTGTCAAATACCAGGGTGACCTCCGCCATGTTCACCATTCTGCGGTCGGCGCTGCCGGCGAAAATGACATCGGTCATGGCGCTGCCGCGCAGCGACTTGACTGACTGCTCGCCCAGAACCCAGCGGATCGCATCGGTGATGTTGCTTTTGCCGCAGCCGTTGGGTCCGACAATTCCGGTAACATCATGTTCAAAATGAATCACGACTTTATCCGCAAACGATTTAAAGCCCTGCATTTCTATTCGTTTTAGAAACATGGCATCCCCCTTCTCATTCCATTAATGTATTATAACAAAATGCCCGGCAAATTTGAACTCATACATTGAAAAGACCGGCTTATTTCATGCCGGTCCATTCCTGAGCACAAAGCGGATGGGCGTTCGACAGAACGGTTTTTCTTCTGACAGCGTTTTCTGCTTCAGCCATCCGATTTTGACAGGGTGGCCAGCCGCTGGCGCCATTGCAGATAAGTCATTGCCAGCTGGCGGGCGATTGGCCCTGTTTCCCGCGTCATCCGCAGTTTCCAGCTTTGTGACGGATCCAGATCCCCTTCCGGCATCCGGTACGGTTCCGCTTCCAGCAGATGGCTGAAACAGCCGCTGTCGCCCAGAAGCGGAAAGTGTTCGCGATGGATGGAACGCAGAGCGTAGGATCGCTGATGACACAGCCGGCAGTTCTTTTTTTTGCCGTCTTTCAACAGCCGGTTAACAGGACAGGCGGCGGAAATCATCAGATCGCGGGCGCCGTATACCCATTGGATCGTTGGCGGCAGAAAACCGCAGCGCTGAAGAAAGGCTTTTCGGATCTGACGCTGTTGGGCGCCGCTGGTCTCCAGCGAGAATTCCACGGCGTCCACCTGCGGCAAGGAAAGCAACAGCTGCATCGCCTCGCTGTTGGTCACATTGAACCCCTGGGTCAACAACAGATGCTGCTGCGGGTTGTTCAGCGCGCCCAGCTGCTGAACCTGAATGCAGCGGCCCGGCAATGAGACGGACTGCGGGACGACCCTTAGCTGTGATGCGATGACGTTTTCTTCTTTCCACAGCTGCGGCCAGCTGCTGATCAGCTGCACCGGCAGATCTTTCAGCGCTTCCCATTGTTCCCATGTTTCCACTTCGATCAGAATCTCCGCGATCTGCGGCTTGCTGTTGACAGGTCTGACAGAGGGCTGGCTTATGACGGGCTGAAGCGCAGGCCGTTTCAGACGCAGCTGATTCATGCCCTCTATCGCCTGGCGGCGCAGTTCATTGAGCTGCTGCAGCGGCAGAAACACATCGCCATCCAGCGTGATCCGGCACGATTCAATGCAATAAGGAGTCTCCTTCAGTTTGTTCAGCTGAGCTTCAATTCGCTGCTCTGTAAGCGGGGAGCTGAGCGCCGGACTGAGAGCGTCCTGACTGTAAACCGTAAGCTGATGTCCCTGTTTGTCGCTGACCTGCAGCTGCAAAGGGGTTCCGGCTTGACCTGAAACCTCCATGATCAGCGGAATACGGCGGTAAGGAGCGGCAAACTGGCGCTGCAGCTGCTTCATCAACAGCGCGTCCGTTGTCTGCAGCACGGCGCTGCCGGGCCGTACCTTGTCACGGACTTCCAGCTCGACAATATCTCCGGCTTCCGCCTTGCTGACTAATAAACCGTGACGGTAAATATAATTGGCAAGAAAACCAAGGTCTTCGCCATGATCGCGCAGAATGCGCAGACCGTCATGCTGATGCAGCGGCGCACTGAGGCGGATCTGCAGCCGGCCGTTTTTCTGCGACAGCACGGTTGCGATCTGCACCCCCAGATGGTTGGGGCGAAACGCGTTCATCACTGAAAAACCGGACTGATGAAACAGATAGCCTTCGGTAAAGCCGCGGTTGAACAGTTTTTTCAACTGCTGCTGTTCCTGAGGATCCGGCCTGATCTGCTCTTGCTGCAGCAGCGCGTCAATACGGCGGCGAAAAGCCCGGACCACGGCGCCGACATATTCAGGCCGCTTCATTCTTCCTTCAATTTTAAAGCTGACCGCGCCGCTGTTCATCAGTTCCTTCATTCTGTCCAGCGTATTCAGATCCCGGGTGGACAGCAGGTATTCTCCTTCCGCCGGGACCACCTTGTCCTGAGTTTCATCGATCAGCTGATAACGCATCCGGCATGGCTGAGCACATTGTCCGCGATTGCCGCTGCGCCCCTGCAGCAGACTGGACATCAGACATTCGCCGCTGTAGCTGACACATAATGCGCCATAGACAAAGATTTCCAGATCGATTTTTTCACGCGCGCATTCCCGAACAAGCTCCAGCGGCGTCTCACGGGCCAGAACTACCCGGGAGAATCCCATGTCCTTCGCCCAGCGGACTCCGTCGAGATTGTGAATGTGCATCTGCGTCGAGGCGTGAAGTTCCAGATCGGGCCAGCGCCGGCGGATCAGGGAAACCAGTCCCAGATCCTGCACGATCAGCGCATCCACCTGCGCCTGCACCAGCCTGTCCACTAATGCGATTGCCTCAGCAAGTTCTTCTTCATACAGCAGCGTATTGACAGTCACATATACTTTGACATCGCGAAGATGACAATAACGCACCGCTTCCTGCAGCTGATCTTCATGAAAATTGCCCGCAAACGCACGGGCACCGAACCGGGAAGCTCCCAGATAAACCGCATCCGCGCCGTTGGCCACCGCGGCTTTCAGCGCCTCCATGTTGCCTGCCGGAGCCAGCAGTTCCGGCCGCTTCATCCCAAAACCCCCCGAACCATGACGATCAGTCCCAGAATGGCCAGCGGAATTCCCAGCCAGATTCCAATCAGCGTCAGACACAGGATCAAACCTGCCGCACAAAGCGCCAGACCCAGCACAATGGTAATCAGTCTGCCGCACAGCGACAAAATCGCACTGGTCAGCGAAAGTATGAATTTCAGCGGCCACAGGATTATTCCCATCAGAAGACCTCCTTCCTGAGTTTTTCAAACAAAACGGCATAGGCTTCGCTCAGCCTTGACAGCGACCAGGCTGCGTTGGCCGGAGAAGTGGAAGGCAGCGCCAGGGCTTCAACCCCGGTTGCCGGTAAAAGATATTGCTGATACAGCCGGTACGCCGCAGCACCGGTTGTTGCGATCGTATGCACGGATGTCTGCCCGAGCAGGCTTTTTACGTCGTTGACGCGGACATCGCGGATGCTGGCGTCGCTGCTGCCGGTGATGATGCAGCTGTTGATCACATCCCACAAAGCGAAATGAAACTGATGCAGAAACGCTTTGCGCTGAGCCAGCGTATCCAGCGGCTGACCGCAAAGACAGGCCATAACCGGCCAGAAGCGGTTGCGCGGATGAGCGTAATAAAACGCTTGCTGTCGGGAGGCGCGGGAAGGCATGGAACCGAGAATCAGAATCTGACTGTCCCGATCAAAAAACGGGCCGAACGTATGAGTGACCCGCTCCGGCTGGGCTCTCACAGGTCAAAGCGGATCGGAGAAGCCAGCACATCGTTTTCCATGACGGCGTCCTCCACGATCAGATGATCGTCAATCCGTTCTTTCTGACTGTCTTCCGGATTCATCGCCACTTCCTGAGCCAGACCGCCCAGTGACGTCTCTTTCAGCTCGATCGGCAGATGCTTGCCGGTATAATTCATCGTTCTGACAACGGCGTCGAAACTGACGCGGTTTTTCTTGATCCGGCTCATTGTTTTGGACAGCGCCATGGCATCCAGTGCCCGCAATACCGCAACGGCGTTGCGTTCGATGCACGGAATGATGACATAGCCGCCGACCGGATCGCAGGTCAGTCCGAGATGGTGCTCCATGCCGATTTCAGCCGCATATTCAATCTGCGCCAGATTCATTTCATTGAGAAAAGCCGCGGCGGCGGCAGCCATCGCGCAGGCGGCGCCGATTTCCGCCTGACAGCCGCCGACCGCACCGGAAATGGTCGCGTTCTTTTTGATCAGATTTCCGAAAATTCCGGCCACAGCCAGAGCCTGAATCAGTTTGCTGCGGGTAAAGCCCAGATCATAATAGGCATGATACATCAATGCCGCCATAACGCCGCAGGAACCCAGCGTTGGTGCGGTGACGACGGTTCCGGCCGAGGCGTTTTGTTCGCTGGCCGCATAGGCGTAGCTGCACAGCATCATTTTGGTCCGCTCCGCTTCGTTTTCCAGCCCCTTGGCCTGCAATGCCAGCGCCTTGGCAGCCCGTTCCATTTTCAGCTTGCCCGGCAGAAGTCCGCCGGCTTTCAGCCCTTCGTCAACGGAGCGCAGCATCGCATCCAGAATCGTATCCAGATACGCAGGCAGATCCGGCTGCGGCCGCAGCGCGTATTCGGCCAGCGAAATCTGCTGACTTTCACAAACTGCCCGGATTTCCTGCATGGAATTTTCCGGATAGATATCAGCGCCATGATCCAGCGGTTTCTGCAGAATCCGGATGGAACCGCCGCCCAGCGAAAACACTGTCCACCGGGGCAGCGGATGATTATGTTCGTCATAACCGCGCAGATAAAATCCGTTAGGAAATTCCTCTTTCCAGTCTTTCAGAAAAAAGATCGTCGTTTTGGCCGGGGCAAAGGTCTTGCGGATGATATAATCCGTCAGATGCCCTTTTCCGGTCAGGGACAGAGATCCATACAATTCCACGTCCACATGATGAATCCGGTCTTTGAATTCTTCCCGATACAGCTGACAGGCCCGCTGCGGCGCCAGCGTATGAGAACTGCTGGGACCGGGACCGATTTTATACAATTCCTTTAATGAATCCATAGTGTACTCCTTTTATTTCGCGGCTTTGATCAGAAACAGCTCAAAGCCCAGCTTGCGGTCGGTAATCCCGTTTTTGAAATTCTGATCCAGCACGGCCAGATCGTTCAGAATGGACAGAAGACGCTGCGAGCTCAGCGACGCTCTGGCTTCCAGCGCTTTTTTAACCCGGAACGGATGAACTTTCAGCTGGGCTGCGATTTCCCGCTCCGTCATGCGATGATCCGCCAGCATGCTGACCTGATTCATCAGTCTGAACTGAGAGGCCAGCAAGGCTACCAGATAAATCGGATCCTTGTTCAAAACGCTGAGATCGGCCCACAGATGCAGCGCCTGCTTCAGATTCTGCCCCGCTACTGCGTTGACAAGATGAAATACATCCTCATCCAGCGGCCGGCTGACCAGATGCGCCACATCTTCGCGATGAATCCGGGAACCGAACAGTTCCAGTTTCTCCAGTTCATGATGAAACGACTCCATATCATCGGATAATCGCGACAACAGCTCGCTGAGCGCGTCCGGATCTAGCTGCAGGTGATGTTCCTTCAGCGTTTGGATGACATAGGCTCTGAACTCCCGTTCGTCCATTTTTTTCATATTGAAAACACGACACGTTTTTATGATCAGCTTGACCAGCTTCTTGCGCTGATCGACGCTTTCCGCCTGAGCGTAGAAGATCAGATCCGTCGAAGGACAGGACTGCTTCAGGTAGGCTTCCAGCGCCGCGCTGTCCTTTTCTTTCAGCGATCCGGTGCTGTAGAGAAACTGCGGATTGCGTATCACAAGCGTTTTCTTTTCCGCAAAAAACGGGATGGTCCAGGCATCCTCCAGCACATCTTGAATCCGAAAATCCGCAGCGCTGCCATCATAAAAAAAACAGTTCAGCGAAGATCGCTGCGGATCGTTGGCCGTCAGGATTTCCTCCAGTTTTTTTTTCAACCGAAAGCTTTCTGTACCATACAGTAAATAATTCATCCAACCACCTATTTTATTATAGCAAATCCTTTCTCTGCGGTAAAAAGGATTTTGAAAAAAGGCGTGAACACAATCCGGATATCCCCCTGCTGCTGGGTATCCAGCAGCGGAATATGACAGTTTTCAAGCAAGGTGGTGACTTCTGAATGCGGATGCCCGTACCGATTGTTTCGGCCGCTGGAGTTCAGCGCCAGCTGCGGCCGCAGCGTTTCCAGAAAAGATCGGGAAGAGGAGGTACGGCTGCCATGATGGCCGAGTTTGACAATGCTGGCCCGTAACCCGGGGAATTGCCTTAACAGCGCTTTTTCAGCCTGAATTCCGGCGTCGCCGCACAACAGAATGGAAGTGTTTTCCAGCGAAAACAGCAGCATCAGGCTGCCGTCGTTGCCCGCTTCGATTCCAGTATCCGGATTGAGGCTGTACAAAGTCAGGCCACGGATGGAAAACGGGCCCTGAATCTGTTCGATGACCTGTTCCGGATGATAACGCTGAAGGACTGCATCCCGGCTGCCGCTGTGATCCTCATCCTCATGAGTCAGAATCAGAGCATCCAGCTTCCGGATTCCCTCGCCCTGCAGCATGGCTTCCACCTGATCGAAAGCGGCAGAGCGGCCGGTGTCGATCAGGATAGAGCCGCGGTTATATGGCAGCCGGATCAGGATGCTGTCTCCCTGCCCGACATCGATCAGCGTCATTGAGGCAAACGGATGCCACAGTCCGCTCACGCTCATCAGTATAACAGAGACCAGCAGAACAACCGGCCGCCGCGAAGAAGAAAACAACCGGCACAGCAGAACGATAATGGCGATCCCCCACAGTGAAGGCTGTCCCGGCAGCTGCGGACACCACTGAAACAGCGCTTCCAGTCTTTGCAGGCAGAAAACGGTCGGGCGGATCAGCGGTGGCCAGCACAGCGCCAGCCAGCATCCACAGCAGATCAGCGCCATACCGGCGCGCAAAGGCCGGCTGGCCAGCAGCATCAGCGGATGGACCGTATGAAACAGCCATCCCTGCAGCAGCATGCTTAACGCTGTCTGCAGACAACGTCCGCGCCGCAGGCACAAATGCATCAGCGAGAAGCAAAAGGGAAGAAGAAACGCTGCCGAACTCACGGACCAGGGAGCCAGAAGAATCAGCATCAGCCAGCGGTACCCGAAGCGCTGCGCCGCACAGCGTCCCTTCCCTTCAAACAGCTGCCGGCAGAAAATCCGCAGCCAGGCATAGGGAAAATGAAACAAAAGACCGGCCAGGATCAGAAGCAGCCAGCTGACCCGGCGAACCTCTTTTTCCCTCAGCAGCCAGCCCAGTCCCTGCCGTATTAGTGCAAACAGCAAAGAAAAGTGAAAGCCGCAGCGAAACAGGATTTCCAGGGTTGCTTCCTCATGCCGGATGCCGAGAATCATTTTGAGCATGACCGCTTTTTCCACGCCGTCGAAATGGGATTCAATCCGTCGCTGAAGCCAGCCACGCAGAGAAGCGGAAGCGCTGACTTCTTCCACATGCCGGGCCCATACCCTGCCGCTGATCCGATTCTGTCGGGCCCAGCCGGCACCGTCAAAACCGTAAAAGGAATGCGTTGTCTCGATGGGCTCAAGCTCGCCGCTGATGCGGACCGTCTGATCCAGCACAACCGGATGAGAACTGATCACCTGAATGGAATTCCTGCCTTGTCTCAGGATAAAGCTGCGGGCGGAAATGGACGTGACCGTTCCCTGGATCGTTTCCAATGACGGCAAAGCGGAAGGACTTGTCTGAAGCAGCAGTACGCCGCACAAAAGCAGCACACTCCCTCCCCCGTGACATCGATGCCGGATCCATTGCCAGATAAGGATCAGCAGAAAAGCCCATGGCTGCAGTGTCGGATCCAGCAGCAGCGCCCCGGTGATCAGAATCGTTACCGCCGCCAGCTGACTGCTGGTCATAGACAGATAAGATCGCACAGCTTCTGCCATTTTTTCTCCTTGATTCCCGGCACATTCATCAGCTCTTCCACCCGTTGAAACAGTCCCTGCGATTGCCGGTATTCAATGATCCGGCGGGCCGTGGCTTCGCCGATTCCCGGCAGCGTACACAGCTGTTCAAGCGTCGCGGTATTGATGGAAATGCGGGCCGGAACCGTCTTTTTCGGAATGGTGATCACGTCGTTGTCATGCAGGATCTGTAACGGTGAAAAGACGCTGAGGTCTGCCTGATCGGTCAGCTCCACCTGTTCAAGAAGCTCCTGCAGCGTAGTCCAGGCAGGACATTGCAGTTGTTGGGGCTGACGAATTTCACCGCGAAGGGTTATCCGAATCGGCTGGTTCTGCATCGCGCTCAGATCCAGATAGGTATAACGGCATAGCGGCAAGGCGGCAAACAAGCATAAAAAAATAAGCAGGATTGTTCTTTTCATTCAATCACCTGCTTATTGTATACGATAGGATTTCGTCTGTTCCTTTAACGGATTTCCAGAATTTTGACTTTGTACGGTTCATCGACCAGCACTTCCACCGTCTGTCCGACCTTATGATCCAGAATGGCCTCCGCCAGCGGCGTGACATTGGAAAGTTTGCCGTTCAGCGGATCCGCCTCTACCGAACCGACAATGGTATATTCATCGATGGCATGGGTATCGAGTTCTTCCAGCCTGACAGTAGAACCGATCTTGACAATTCGGACAGATCCCTGCTGTTCATCAATAATTTCGATGTTGTTCAGCATGACCTCCAGTTCACGGATTCTCGCTTCTACCTGTGCCTGACGGTCACGGGCAGCGTCATAATCCGCGTTTTCAGAGAGGTCACCCTGCGCCCGGGCTGCCTTCAGATCTTCAATGACTTCCTGCCGGACAACATGAATCAGGTTTTCCTGTTCCCGTTTTAATTCCTCAAGTCCTTCCTGAGTTACATAGATTTTCTGATCTGCCATCCTCATCACTCCTTATCAGCTTGGATATTATAGCATATTCGCATCAATGATGCTACTGATTTTTGTCTGCAGCAAATCAATTGCCACCACGTTATTGACGCCTTCCGGGACGATCACGTCCGCATAGCGCTTGGACGGCTCAATAAACTGATCATGCATGACCCGTACCGTTTCGGTATACTGACTGACGACCGATTCCAGCGTTCTTCCCCGCTCCTTCACATCGCGCAAAAGCCGGCGTATGAAACGGATATCAGCGTCAGTATCCACGTATACCTTGATATCCAGCCGCTGTCTCAGCTCTCTTTCTTCCAGAACAAACAGCCCTTCCAGCACGATGACGTCCACCGGTTCAATCGTTTCCGTCTTAAAGCTGCGGGTATGCTCGACAAAATCATAGATCGGCTTTTCCACCGCTTCCCGGCGCATCAGCGCGTCCAGATGCCGGATCAGAAGCTCATGGTCAAACGCAAACGGATGATCGTAATTGGTCTTGATCCGTTCCGCCATCGTTTTTTCACTCTGATCCTTGTAGTAATCATCTTCCCTGATGATGACAACGGAATTGGTTTTGTCAAACTCTTCTTTCAGACGCCGGGCAATGGATGTTTTTCCCGAAGCGCTGCCGCCGGCAATGCCGATAATCAGGGGTTTCATTCCGCTCACTTCCTATCTCAGATAACGCTGAACATTGGCCTGATGCTGGGCGTAGGTTTCCGCATAATAAACGGTCCCATCGCCGTTGACATCCGCCATGAAGTAGAAATAATCGCTTTCCTGCGGATTCAGAACCGCTTCCAGCGCCGTTTTGCCCGGGTTGAGAATCGGTCCTGGAGGCAATCCCTCCACAAGATAGGTGTTGTAAGGAGAATCATATGTCGGATTGACTTCGCAAGCCATCCAGTCATCTTCCTTTTCGATATCGATCGCATAACAGACGGTGACGCTGGACTGCAGCCGCATGCCGATATGCAGGCGGTTGAAGAAAACACCGGCGATCAGCCGCATGTCTTCCGGCTTGGACGCTTCATACTGAACAATGGAAGCCAGGGTGAACACTTCATGGATGGAAAGTTCGCTCTGTTCAAACTGATCGGCCAGTTCCGTATACACCTTGTTTGTCTGATCCAGCAGCCGGCGGGTAATCTGATCCGCCGTCGCATCCGGATAGAAATCATAGGTTTCCGGGAACAGATATCCTTCCAGCAGAATCCGGGCGTCCGCCTTGAACATCTCTTCAGTCAGAAACGGATAATCACTCATCAGAGAACGGATGTACTCTTCATCATTCCACAGCGTCAGCAGCTCCTGAGCGCTGCACAGGCCGGCTTCTTCGATTTTCTCCGCGATGTGCTTGGCCCAGTCGCCCTCAACAAAGGTCAGCCGGATATCTTCGCTCAGCGCGCCGCGGGAATCGTTGAGCACCTCAAAAATCTGCCGGACATCCCAGCTGCGATCCAGCTGATAGGTTCCGGCTTTGACCTGCGTCAGTCCGGACAGACGGACGCTGATCCGGGTCGCCCAGCTGCTGCGAATCAGTCCCGCCTCTTCCAGATCCTCGATTACCTGGTTGGCGGAAGCGCCGCTGGCGACGGTGAACAGCACTTCTTCGCTTTGAGAAGACACCGGCCGCAGCTGACGGTTGTAGGCCAGGACAGCTCCAAGCAATCCGATCAGAACTGCGACGATTATGATCAGGACGATCCTTTTTCCGACAGACCGGTGCGGTTTATTCTTCTTCGGCATCGCTCAGTTCCTCAATGAAGGCTCCGAACACCTCTTCGATCATGGACCATTCATCCGGATCATCAACCGGCTCCATTTCACCCTCATCGGTATAACTGCAGGCGAACACCTCGCCCTCCTCATCTTTCGGATCGGTAAACAGAACGTAACTTTTCTGACGGCTGTCGTCGTCAAAAGTAAACAGAATTTCCATTTCTTTTTCTGTTCCGTCTTCTTCAGTAATCAGAATTTTGTTGGATTCCAGCATGATTGTGCCTCCTTTTCTCTCTTTTTACAAGTAAAGAGTGCATTCCTGCACTCTCAGTGTTGTTGATCCAAATAACTCTGCAGAATCTGCACGGCGGCCATCTGATCAATCACTGCTTTGCGTTTTTTGCGGGAAACGTCCGCGGAGATCAGAATCCGCTGCGCGGCCGCTGTTGTCAGCCGCTCATCCTGCAGAACGACCGGCAGGCCGCTTTTCTCTTCCAGCATGGCCTTGAACTGCAGTGAGATCTCACCGCGGATTCCGACATCGCCGTTCATATGCTTCGGCAAGCCGAGCACAAACCGCCCCGCCCCCAGCTGCCCGGCCAGCTCTACGGCCCGGCGGCAGGCGGTCTCATAATCATCGTCCGCAAAACGAACGGTTTCCAGCGGCCGGGCAATCATTCCCAGCGGATCGGAAACCGCAATTCCCAATGTCCGGCTGCCCAGATCCAGCCCCATTACCCGTTCCATTATTTTTCTTCCAGGTAGGAACGGACAAGCTCCTCGATAATTTCATAACGTTCGACTGACTGAATGATGCTGCGGGCGTTATGATGAGAAGAAATGTACGCCGGATCGTTGGAAATCAGATATCCTGCCAGCTGATTCACCGCATTGTATCCTCTTTCTTCCAGGGCCTCCTTCGTCAGACGAAGCACCTGTTTGATGTTGTCCCGACGGATTTCTTCTGATTTAAAGGACATCGTTTCCGTAATTTGTTTTGACATGGATATCCCTCCTTGTAGTTTATTTTATCGTAAACCCAAGGAAATTGAAAGGCATATTTCAGAGTTTTGAGCGGATCATCGCGAACACTTCGTCGATTCGGGAAGCGTCCTTTCCACCCGACTGTGCCAGGTCCGGACGGCCGCCGCCGTTGCCCTGACTCATCTGCGCCGCGGCTTTGACAAAGTCGCCGGCCTTTTTCCCCTGAGCTATGGCCTCTTTGCTGCAGGCACAGACATAGGTGACCTTGCCCTCAGACGGACAGGCCAGGAAGATGAAAGATTTTTCACATTTATTCCGAAGCGTTTCCGCCAGTGTTTTCATCGCCTGTCCATCCAGTCCGGAAACTTTTTCCAGCAATACCTGAAGCCCGTGGATCGATTCCGCCCGGCTGAGCATCTCATCGGCGCTGAGTACCAGCATCTTCTGATTGAGCTGAGCGATTTCCTTTTTCAGCGCGCCGGCTTCTTCCACCACGGCGGCGACTTTTTCTTCCACGCCGTTCAGGCTGTTCATTTTCAGCCGGGCGGCGATGTTCTTGAGCGACTGCTGCTGCTTCACGAATTCCTCATAGGCGCGATAGCCGGTCACGGCGCTGATCCGGCGGATTCCGGAACCGATGCTTTCCTCGCTGACAATTTTGAACAGCCCGATATCCTGCGTGTTGGCAACATGCGTTCCGCCGCAGAGTTCCTTCGACACCTCGCCCATCGAAACAACCCGGACCTGATCGCCGTATTTTTCATCGAACAAGGCGATGGCGCCCGATTTTTTCGCATCGTCCACGTTCATCACTTCGGTAGTGACCGGCAGCTGATCCATGATGAAGCGGTTGACCATCGCTTCCACCTCGCTGAGCTGCTGGTCGCTGACTTTTTCAAAATGAGTGAAATCAAAGCGGGCGTAATCCTGGCTGACAAAAGAGCCGGCCTGAGCGATGTGATTGCCGACGATGCGCTTCAGCGCGCTCTGCATCAGATGAACGCAGGAGTGGTTGGCCATCGTTTTTCTGCGCCGCGGCTGATCTACTTTCAGCTGCAGTTTCATTCCTTCGCGCAAAACGCCGTTATGAACGCGGACGTGGTGCATGAACTGCTGATGCGGCGCTTTCTTGACGTCCAGCACCTCGCACTCGATCCCCGGCGCGCTCATCACGCCGCCATCGGCGACCTGACCGCCGCTTTCCGCATAGAAACAGGACTGATCCAGGATCACATCCCCTTCTTCAGCCAGCGATTCTACCCGTTTTCCCTGGCAAAACAGTCCGGTGATGACGCCCTCATCTTCCATGGTCTGATAACCGGTAAAGGTAAACGGCGCGGTAAAATCCATCAGATCGGCGGACTGGCTGGTCATCGACTGCACTTCTTCCCGTGCCGCCCGGGCCCGCTCACGTTGCTGCTTCATCTGCTGCAGAAAGCTTTCCTCATCCAGCGCAAAGCCCTTCTCCTGAGCGATTTCCCGTGTCAGTTCCACCGGGAAGCCATAGGTGTCATACAGCCGGAAAACCACTTCGCCCGACAACGTTTTCTGTCCCTGCGCCCGCTCCAGCTCTTCTTTCAGCAGCTTCTCTCCGTTGGCCAGCGTGGAATGGAACGCTTCTTCCTCGGTTTTGACCAGACGGGCGACAAATTCCGTCTTTTCTGTCAGATAAGGATAGAAATCTTTCATGTTGTCCGCCACAACCTCTACCAGACGGTACATGAACGCGCCCTGAATCCCCAGTTTGATGCCGTAACGGACCGCCCGGCGCAGCACCCGGCGCAGCACATAGCCCCGTCCCTCGTTGGAGAACATGGCTCCATCGCTCAGCGCAAAGGTTACCGTGCGGATGTGGTCGGCAATGACGCGGTAGGCCATCCGGGCTTCCCCTTCATACGGCAGTCTGGCCATTTTTTCCGTCGCCCGGATGATCGGCAGAAACAGATCGGTATCAAAGTTGGTCTCGCCATCCTGAATGATCGAAACCAACCGCTCCAAGCCCATGCCGGTATCGATGTTCTTGTGCGGCAGTTCCTTGTACAGACGGCGATCGGTTCCCGGCCGGCAATCGTATTGCGAGAAAACGATATTCCAGATTTCGACGTAGCGGTCGTTTTCCATTTCCTCAAAAAACAGCTTTTCGCCCAATCCTTCCGGATCGTATTTTTCGCCGCGGTCGTAAAAGATTTCGCTGTCCGGACCGCCTGGCCCCTCGCCGATTTCCCAGAAGTTGTCGGCGGTTTTCAGAATATGCGACGGATCGACGCCGCAATCCTGAGTCCAGATGGCATAGGCTTCCTCATCGTCCGGATAGACGGTGACGTACAGCCTGTTTTTATCAAAGCCCAGCCATTGAGGCGACGTCAGGAATTCCCAGGCGAAAGGAATCGCTTCTTTTTTGAAGTAATCGCCGATGGAAAAGTTGCCGAGCATTTCAAAAAACGTATGATGCCGGGCTGTTTTGCCGACGTTTTCGATGTCGTTGGTCCGGATCGATTTCTGAGCGTTGGCGATGCGGTTGCAGGCCGGCTTTTCCGTTCCGTCAAAATATTTTTTCAGCGCCGCTACGCCCGCATTGATCCATAGCAAAGTCGGATCGTTATGAGGAACCAGCGAAGCTCCCGGTTCAATCATGTGCCCTTTGGATTTGAAATAGTCCAGGAACATCTGCCGGACCTGGCTGCCTGTTAATTCTTTCATGTGTGTCCTTCCTCTCTTCTACAAAATAAAAAACGCCCTGAAACTTCAGGAACGCTGATGTCAACGCGGTACCATCCTGATTCACCGGTTCTGAAGAAACCCGGTGCCCTCACTTCTCTTTAACGCAGAGCGAAACGTTGCTTTGGGCAAACTCGGAAGCGGCTTCAGACAGGTTCCGGGAAAACTTCGCACCATCGTTTTCTCTCTGCGCCGGATCCAGCTGTCTTACTCTTCTTCGTCTTCGTTTTCAAAACTGTCAAAATTATACCACACACTTTCCCAGGTGCCAACTGTTTCCGTGCATTTCGCAAACTGGTAGCTGCGCCAGGCCAGCTGCGTCACCGCGGCCAGAATGGGAGCCAGAATGACGCCGACCACGCCGAAAAAGCAGCTTCCTGCCAGCATGGCGATCCAGGTAGCGATCGGCTTGAGATTCATGACGCGCTTGAAGATCATCGGCTGAACCCAGTTAGCTTCCGCCTGCTGGATCAGCCACAACAGAATTCCCAGCAGCCAGGGGATCTGTCCGGTCTGAAAAAAACGGGACAACAGAATCAGCGCCTGACCGATCAGCGCGCCCAGATAGGGAATCAGATTGAGCAGCGCCAGCAAAGCCGCATAAAGCAGCGCGTTGTTGACCTGAAACAGCATCAGCAACAGCGAAACGCTGACAAACAGAAACAGAAGATCAAGGCTGACGCCGCGCAGATAATGATACACGACCCGGGAGCTGGTCTTGTAAAACAACAGCCAGTGCTGATAGGAAGGCAGCCGGCGTTGGGCAAACCGGGCGATCGGCATCAGATCCAGCGCCAGAAAGTAAGCGCCGATGAAGCTGACGCCCAGGAAGGAAAGCCGGTCAAAAGCGCCGCGGGTCATGGACAGCGCAGCCTGAGTTCCATAGGAAAACATCGAGCTCAAATCCAGATTCAGCGTCATCATCCATTCCCACAGCCGGCTTTGCGCCACGATGGTGCGCATGCGGTCCGCCTCGCCGATCAGCTGCGCTCCCTGCTGCACAAAAAGCGGAACGATCAGCGAAACAATCCCGGCCAGTAACGCCAGAAAACCGAAATAAACAAGGGTGCAGCTCAGCCCGCGGCGAAACGGAAGCTTTTCCACCAGCGGTTCAAAAAGAAAGACGATCAGACAGGAAAACAACAGCGGAAGCAGGGTGCGGATCAGTTTGACTAACGACTGCTGCCAGCCGGTCAGCTGCAGCATCAGCAATACACACAGCACGCACAGAAGACACCGCAGCAAACGTTTCCAGTCTGTTTTACGATACCAGTCCTTCATTCAAAAAGAACCCCGCTTCCGCGGGGTCAGCGATCAAGATCCATCTGGTGCAGCTTCCGGACCATTTTCTTCTTGCAGCGGCAGGCCTTGTAATACGCGTCTTCCAGTTCCTCTTCGTTGTTGAAGGCTATCCATACGCCGATGGCCATGCCGGCTGCGAAAAAACAAAACCATTTTTTCATGCTATCCACTCCTTCTGCGGATAGTATGACCGGTTTGAAGCGGATTATTCGGGAAAATCCGTCTGCAGCAGCGCTTCGATCCGACGGCACAGCGTCGTTTTGCGAAGATGATGATCCGCGCTGGCAATTCCCTGCAACAGCGCCTGTTGTTCCCCTAACAGCACCAGCGATTTTTTGGCCCGGGTAACCCCGGTATAAATCAGCCGGCGCTGCAGCATGATGCCATAATCCCGGACTACCGGCATGATGACGATCGGATATTCGCTGCCCTGCGATTTGTGCACCGAAATGCAGTAGGCATGGGAGATATTCAGCAGATTTTCGGCCGTGTATTCCACCAGAATCCCATCGAAGTCAACGATCAGGCGGTTTTTCCCGGCTTCATCCTCCTCGGCGCGAATGATTTCGACAAGAAAGCCGACATCCCCGTTGTAAACGTCGTCATCCGGCTGATTTTTCAGCTGCAGAATCTTATCTCCTTCACGAAAAGTGCGGTATCCTGCCTTCCACTCCCGCTTGCCAGGGCTCGGGGGATTAAGACATTGCTGCAGGGCGGCATTCAGCCGGTCGATGCCGGCCGGACCGTTGTACTTGCATGCCAAAACCTGAATATCCTGCAGGTCATAGCCTTTTTTCAAAGCGGAACTGACGATGCTGAGCACCCGGTCCTTGACTTCGTAAAGCCCGGCGGGAAAGAAAGCGACATCGCCATGACAATCCAGATTGCCGGTTTCTCCCTGGCGGATCTGATGAGCCAGCGTAATCACATCGCTGCCCTCGCTCTGCCGGAAAATCCGCTGCAGGCGAACAAGGGGAAGCAATCGGGAGTCGATCAGATCTTTCAGCACACATCCGCAGCGCACCGACGGCAGCTGATCCTCATCGCCGATGATGCAGAGCTTTTTTACATGCCCCGACGCACGGCACAGCGCGGCGAACAGCCAGTTGTCAACCATCGAAAATTCATCGACGATCAGCATATCCACGATCAGCGGATCCTGTTCGGTTTTGGAAAACGTGTTGGACTCCAGATCCCATCCCAGCAGGCTGTGAATCGTGTAGGCCGGCGAGCCGGTCAGCTCGGCCAGCCGCTTGGCCGCCCTGCCTGTCGGCGCGCAGCAGGCGATCGTCTGCATCGGATACAGCTTGCGAAACAGCTCAATCAGCGCGCGCACCACCGTCGTTTTGCCGGTTCCCGGGCCGCCGGTCAGAATCATCGCATCCTGTTCAAAGAAGGTCGTGATGGCCCGCAGCTGATTTTCATCATAGGTGATGGCCAACTGCTGCTGCAGCAATTCCAGCTGCTGCTGCAGCTGCGCCATGTCCGCCTTGGGCAGCGGATCCCATGGAAAGGTCGTCAGCGTCATGGCGATCTGATTTTCCGCATCGTATTGATCGGCATGATACAGCCGGTCTTCTTCCTCAACCAACCGCCGGTTTTGCAGCAGCTGGCTCAGCAGTTCATCAAAATCATACTGCAGGCCGCGACAGCGGCGCTGCATCTGCGTCCGCAGTTCCTCCTTCATTACATAGGTATCGCCGCTGCTCATGTTCATCTGATCCACCAGCGCTACCATCGCCGCCTGCAACCGCCGCGGATCATCCAGCTCAAAGCCCAGCGACATGGCGATTTTATCAGCCGTCGCAAAACCGATTCCATCAATTTCTTCCACCATGCGGTACGGGTTTTCCTCGATGATGGCGACGGCATCCTTCCCGTACACCCGTTCCAGTTTCATGACGTTGCGCATGCCCAATCCATGAAGTGTAAAAAACTGAATCAGATTTTCCAGCGCATCGTCGCACTCTTTCAACCCTTCCAGAATAGCCTGGCGGCGCTTGTCCGTCATTTTCGGAACTTTGTCGAGAATCTGCGGATCCTGCTGAATACGCTTCAGCGCATCCTTGCCCAGCGTTTCAACGATCGACTGCGCGAATTTGCGGCCAATCCCTTCAAAACGCGGACCGCTGAGAAAACGGATGACGGAATCCACATCATCCGGCATAACGCGATGAAACGACTGTGCCTGAAACTGCATGCCGTAACGCGGATGATCGACATAGGCCCCTTCCAGCTCGATCAGCAGGTCATCGCTGAAATGGGGAAAGTAGCCGGTCACCGTCAGGGTACGCTGCTGCAGGTCATCCACATGAAAACGCGCTACGGTATAGCCGTTATCTTCATTGCGGAAGATGACCTGTTTCAGTTTGCCGCGGATTTTGTCTTTTTCTTCCATTCTCTTCCCCCTGTTCTTTTTCAGACCAGGATCAGAATCACGCTGATCAGATTGTTGAACGCGTGCATCAGGATCGGACTGAAAAGGGTCTCGTTGTGTTCATAGGCCAGGCAGAGCTGAACTCCCATGGCGCCATAGACGACAAGAAAGCACAGATCCATCCAGTTGCCGGCAAACAGGGAAGAATACACATGCAGCAAACCAAACAGCAACCCGCTGACCAGCGCGGCAATCCGGTATCCTGCCCTTTGCCGCAGGCTGGTAAACAATACGCCGCGGAAAACCAGTTCTTCCACAATCGGAGCGAAAACACAGGTTACCAGTACGATCTGCAGCGGAGAACGAATCAGTTCGGAAACGATGGTTTCCTGATTCTGACTGCTGGTCTGGCCGCTGAGCAGGATGATGAGGACATTCAGCACCAGCATGGAGAAATACATCACCACATACCGCTTGGCTGAATCCTGAACGATTGCCCGCGGCCGGGCGAGAAATTTCTTTCCGTCTCTTTGGATCAGAGGCCAGGCCAGCATCAGTGAACTGATCAGGACAAACAGATAAATCAGTCCGCTGAGCCAGCTGCGGATATCCATTCCGCTCAGCTCATAGACCGTCACGCTCAGCATGCCGGCCAGCAGCGGATAAAGAAAGGTATAGCCGACCAGATAGTTCAATAACAGCGCCCAGCGGCGCGAACGGGTCAGACCGCTCATCGCGCAAACCTCTGAATTCTCTGCGTCAGGGAAATGCCGTCCCGCCACGTTTCCTCAATGACGCCGCCGCCCAGACATTCCTCTTCCAGATAGAACACCGCCTGCTGCCCTGGCGTAACGGCGCTGACTCCTTGCGGATAGCGGACCCGAACATGCCGCTCATCAACCGCCTCCACCACAACCGGATTGTCTTTCTGACGGTAGCGGAATTTGGCGCAGCATGTCAACGGCAGCGCCGGGGCCTTGCCGCTGAGCCAGTGCACATCGCTGACCAGACAGCTGTCGCTGAGAAGCCATTCGTTATGATCGCCGGATGCGACCAGCAGCTCGTTGCGTTCCACGTCCTTGCCGACCACAAACCACGGACCGCCTCCGCCGCCGATCCCCAATCCCTTGCGCTGGCCGATCGTGTAGTACAGAACGCCCTGATGCTTTCCTAACACGCGCTGACTGACGACGTCCACAATCGGACCTTCCTGCGCCGGCAGATAGTTTTTCAGAAATTCGCGGAAATTGCGTTCGCCGATAAAGCAGATCCCGGTGGAATCTTTTTTATCCGCGATCGACAGCTGCAGCTGGGCAGCGATATTTCGTACCTGCGGCTTGTCGATTTCCCCTAACGGAAACAGCGTATGCGACAGCGCATCCTGCGAAATCTGACAGAGAAAATAACTCTGATCCTTGTTAAGATCTGCCGCCTTGTACAGCCGGCTGCCGTTTTCCGTCCGTACGCTGCGCGCGTAATGTCCGGTAGCCAGCGTGTCAAAGCCCTGTTTTCGGGCATAATCCAGAAAGCTGGAAAATTTGATGTAGCGGTTGCACAGAATATCCGGATTGGGCGTTCTTCCCCGCCGGTATTCCTGCAGAAAACGGGTGAAGACATCGTCCCAGTATTCCCGGACAAAATCCACACGCAATAACGGCAATCCCAGCGTTTCAGCCACGCTGCGGGCGTCCATCCAGTCTTTTTCCTGCGGACAGACGTCGTCTTCGGCATTGGGATTGCCGAGAAAATCGTTGTTGGCCATGGAATCCCAGTTTCTCATGAAGGCGCAGGTCACATCCAGTCCCTGCTGTTTCAGCAGCCAGGCGGCGACCGCAGAATCCACGCCTCCTGACAACCCTACCAGTATTTTCACATGCAGCTCCCCTTTCTTCGCGTTGAACAAAACAAGCATCCGCAGATGCTTGTTTATTCCTCCCTGACTTTGCCGCAGCCGGCGTAGTTCGGACAGTTCGGATTGCAGGACAGCCGTGCCAGGGAACGCAGCTCCTGCGGGACGAAAGCATCGATTTCCTCTTCGTCATAGCCGACCTGGAAGTTTCTTTCGTTCAGGATAATCGGCCGTTTCAGTACCGAAGGATTCTCCTGAATAAACTGAACCAGCTCGCTGATCGTCATCTCGTCCAGGTTCAGATGGTTCTGCTGAATGATTTTGGAACGCTTGGAAATGATATCTTCCGATCCATTTTCACTGCGCATCAAAAGATGCCGGATCTCCTTTTCGTTCAGCAGCGTTGTGAATATATTTTTTTCTATAAACGGAAGTTTCCTGTCTTTCAGCCATTGTTTGACCTTGCGGCAGGAGGCGCATCCGGGTGAAGTATAAACCACGATCATCCTGTTCACCGCCATTTCTTCATTCAGATTTCAGCGCTGCGGCATAGCCGCCTTCTGAGATATCATCATACTATGAAACGGGCGAAAATTCAATCAACCGCCGGACAATCTTCGCTGATCTTCTCTTGCCTTCCCTGTCACTTTGTGTTTATAATGAAGAAAAGCGAGGAAGAAAGAGCAGTAGAGAGACTCCGTGACAGACAGAGAGATGATGGCCGGTGCGAATCATCCGCAGGAGAGGATCGAAATGGGCTTTCTGAGCACTGCCGGGCACCAGTCCGGCGGCGGCACAGTCCGTTATCCTGTCAAGCGGTCGCTGTCTGCCCCCAGGCAACACAGCGGCAAGCTGGGTGGTACCACGTGAAGGCGTCCCGGTTCGGGCGCCTTTTTTGATGTTTGAGGAGGAAATGGCAATGGAATCTGCTGAAAAACGAAAAAGGATGCTGAGCGGCATCAAGCCAAGCGGTCAGCTGACGCTGGGCAACTACATCGGAGCGCTGCGCAACTTCGTCCGCTATCAGGATGATTACGAAATGATCGTGTTCATCGCCAATCTGCACTGCATCACCGTCTATCAGGATCCGCAGGAACTGAAAAAAAACCTCCGGGATGCGGTAGCGCTGTATCTGGCCTGCGGTCTGGATCCGCAGCGGGCAACGATTTTTCTGCAATCCGATGTGCTGGAACATGCGCAGCTGGGCTTCATCATGAACTGCAACAGTTATCAGGGCGAACTGAACCGGATGACGCAATACAAGGACAAGGTGGCCAAAGGCGAAACCAATATCACGGTGGGACTGTATACCTATCCGTGTCTGATGGCGGCCGATATTCTGCTGTATGACGCGGATTATGTGCCGGTGGGAGAAGATCAGAAACAGCATGTCGAACTGACAAGAGATCTGGCGCAGCGCTTCAATCACCGTTACGGCGATACTTTCCGGGTACCGGAACCGGTTGTGCCTCAGGTAGGCGCCCGCATCATGTCGCTGTCGGATCCATCCAAAAAAATGAGCAAGTCCGACAAGGGAGACAAGGGCTGCATCTATCTGCTGGAAGATGTCCGTTCCGCCCGCAAGAAAATCATGTCGGCCGTCACCGACATGGAAGCCTGCGTCCGGTTTGATCCGCAGGACCAGCCAGGCATTTCCAACCTGCTGACGATCATGTCCTCCCTTTCAGGCGAACCGATTGAACAGCTTGTCCAGCGGTTTGCGGGCAAAGGGTATGGCGAGTTCAAAAGCGCGGTGGCGGACGTCGTCTGTGCTCAGCTGAGTGAGATTCAGGCTCGTTATCAGCAGGTGATTCAGTCCGGAATGATTGAACAGACGCTGCAGCAGGGTAGCGAACAGGCCCGGCGGCTGGCCCGGCGCAAACTGGACAAGGTTCAGCGCAAAATCGGCATGGAATTCAGAAAAAAATAGAACAGAATGCTCTGTTCTACCGGTCCGTTTTCATAAAACGGACCTTTTTTGCGTCGATCTGACGCGGCTGTGACTGCCGTCGTTTTTCACGGCGGGTCTTGGGCTGAATTGGCAGATCAGCCAGCGCCAGCTTTTTCAGCAATTCAGGATCTTCAATTCTGACCGGCTCCATACTTCGCTCCTTTGTTGTCAGTTTACGGCAAAACGGACGCGGTTGATGTCAAACGGAGTCGAAATGAAAAAACATCCCGAAAGATCAGGATGTCTGTCAGTCCAGCGGCTTCTGATAATAGTTGCCGATGATCCGTTCCGTTTTGGAAACATTGATAAATACCTTGGGATCGGTCTTGCGGATCGCGTCGATCAGACCGTGCACCTGATAGGTGTTGACAGTCATGAACAGCAGGCATCGCGGCGTATGAGAAAAGGCGCCTTCTCCCCACAGCTTGGTGATGCCATGACGGCAATAGTGGAACGCTGCGTCGCATACTTCTTCCGGTTTGTCCGTAATAATAAACAGAGAATTCAGCTTATACCGGGTATGCAGTGCGGAAACCACCTGCGTGCTGCAGAACTGATAAATAATGGAATACAGCGCTTTTTCCCACCCGAACAGCACACCGGCCACAATCAGCATCACCGCATTAAAACCCATGACATACGACCAGGTCGGCGTGTTGAACTTGGTAGAAGCGTAAATGGCCAGAAAATCGGTACCACCGCTGCTGGCATTGGCTCTAAGCGCAATGGAAATACCGAAACCGCCGACAATTCCGCCGAAAACGGCAATCAATAACATATCGTTCGTAATTGGAAAGCTTGGCAGCAGCTCGGTAAACAGGCTGGTCAGGGAATACTGCAAGACGGAAAACACGGTAAAGCGCCGTCCGACATAGCGGAAAACAAGCAATGTCGGCGGAATGTTCAGCAGCAGATAAAAGATACTGAACGGAATTTCAATGTGGGCGAACTGACTCAGCGACTGGCTGAACATGCGGGACAGTCCGGCAAAACCGCCCGGAAAAAGATTCCCGGACTCCACAAAGGCTTTCATCGCCGTTGCGTACACCAGCGCCGAAATAATGACGGCAATCAGAACGCGGATATCTTTTTTTACTTGAATGGACATAAACTCTCCTCTTTTTCCCCGTTCTTCATTGTACCATGTTTCCCGCTGCTTTCAACCGTCAAATCGGATCCGATTACAATTCGATCTGGACTCCTTCCTCCCGGATCCACAGTTCAATCTGAATCAGATAGGCCAGCAGCTGCGGCCCCATCATCAGCTGACCAAACCACGGTTTTGGAAAACTGCCGCCGCCGGAGGCAATCAGTTCGTCCAGCGCTTTGTAATCCAGTAACTGCAGCAGCGCGCAATCCGGCTGCGCGATCAGATTGCGCAGCGTTCGCTGCACCGCTTCGGTATAGGCCGGATGATACGTCTTCGGATACGGATTCTTTTTGCGCTGAGCGATCGTGTCAGGCAACAGGTCCGCAAACGCTCTGCGCAGCAATCCTTTTTCCTGACCATCGCAATATTTCATGGCCCACGGAACATTGTACAGATACTGATAAAGCTGAAAATCGCAAAACGGCGCCCGGACGATCAGCCCGGTATGCGCTGCCAGCGTTTCCTGGCGCTTCAAGAGCGTCTGCATAAAGCCATGCACGGTCAGCCAGGTCATCTTTCTGGCCCGCCGGTCCTGTTGGGAATCGGAAGGATCCTGCGGAATCCGGCTGACTGCCTGACGGTAGGCCTGCATGAGGTAGCCTTCAAAATCGAGTTCGTTCAGCGGCTTTTTCAGCAGCCGAACCCGCTGCGGCAGCGATTGCAGCCATGGAAATCCATCGAGATTGACAAGATCGCTGCGATAAAACCACGGATAGCCGCCGAACAGTTCATCAGAACATTCCCCTGTCAGAATCGATGGCACATCCTGAACGACCTGACGGTACATCCATAACAGCGAACTGTCAATATCCGCCATCCCAGGCCCTTCTCTGGCAATCATCGCTTCCTGCAGCAGTTCGCTGCATTGGCGCTGCGGAATGGTCAGCGAACGATGCCGGGTCGGATAACGCTGCAGCATCGTCTGAATGTACTCCGCATCCCGGCTTGTCTGATACGCATACCCCTGAAAATAGCGGTCGTTTTCCTCATAATCCAGCGAAACGGTCTGCAGCTGCGGACAGTTTCTGTAAGCCAGCGCGCACAGAATGCTGCTGTCCAGCCCGCCGGAAAGAAACGCTGCGCGGATCGATCCGGAAGCCATCTGACGGTTCAGTGAAGCGCAGACCAGCTCCCGCACATGCGCCTGGGTAGTAGCCAGGTCCTCCGTATGACGCTGAAGATGCACGCCGGCCACTTCCCTCAGTTCGCTTTTGCGGCCATCGATGCGCAGACGATGCCCCATCGGAAGCTCGCAGATATTTTTAAGCAGCGTTTTTCCCTCGCTGGCTCCCGGCCCCATCGCCATCAGTTCCATCAGCGACTGACGGTTGAGAACCGGCCGCAGGCTTCCTTCGCTGAGGATGCTGTGAATCCGGTCGGAAAAGATCCATTCACCATCGGGTTTGTGTACATAATAAAGGATTCCGACGCCCATCGGATCACGCAGAACATGCAGCTGATGATCGCGGATAAAAATCAGAATGAACGATCCGATTATCTCTTCCGCCAGCGTTTCTCCTCTTTGCTCATACAGTCTGTCCAGCCGCTTCGCCGGATTGTCCTGCGCCGTTTGCTCAGGCAGCTGACGCCCAAGCTCATCCAGATTGTCAATCGTTCCCGCCCACAGACAGCCGCGCCGGCGCTGTGGATCATACCAGAGATGCCCCGGCTGAGCGCTGGCCAGGAAAAAAGAATCTTCCACGATCTGCAGCTGACGCCGCGGATCCATTCGTTCAATCCGGGCCCGTTCTCCCTGCAGTCTTCGATTTTCATTGAAGATCAGATTGATTTTGGTCATAAGTTTCCTCCCATCAATCCATTCTATGATCACAAAGAAAAACTATGACTGCCCGGCGCCCCCGGAAAGCAGCTGCAGATACTGCAGGCAATGACGCCGTTGTTTGCGGATAATGCGCACATCGTAATCCAGCCGGTAAGTCACGCCGCTGTGAAATTCCACGACGCATCCCGACCGGTCCCCCTGAATGCGCCGGATCTGATCATGACGCAGGTAGATGCAGTCGTGCCGCGACATGGCCGCGGTAGGAAAAAAAATCAGCGCTGGCGAACTGCGGATCAGAATCACCGGTTTCTGCACGCGGCCGGTTTTCCGTTTGTAACATGCAATGCGTCCTTCAAAGGAACTGCCCGCGCTCCAGCACCAGTCTTTCAGAAGCTGTACCGGCTTCCCCGACCGTTCCCCTACCGTCCCATCCAGATGAACGACGATCGTTTTCTGGCGCTTGGTGCTGTAATACATCAGTAAGCTGTTTTCCATTGTTTCCCTCTCCCCATTGTTGTTATCCCTATGTATAATCATTACAGAAAATTGTAAATTTCCTAGTGCTTTCCTGAACTTAGAGAATTATTTTTTTCGAGAGTCCGTGTTCTTTCCGAAGCTGATCTTTGCTGAAATACAACGTGAAAAAGATTACCTTTCCTTTGTCATCCCGGTTTTCGGGACTGTTCCGGGCTTGGAAAGCGGACCGATAAAATGACTGATCTTCACAATGGTTATTCTCTTATATCGAGAATAACCAGACCCGCCGGTTCCGCCCTGATTTTCATGCTGACCGGACTGCGGCAGCCAAAAGACAGCTTTGACTGCAGGAATTACCGTCTGAGAACCGAAAAACATAAAAAAAGAACGCCCGTATGGAAGGATGTTCCACCATGAGCGTTCTCTTATATCAACAGATTATTCGCAACACTCTCCGCCGCAGCAGCCTTCCTCAGAAGAACAGCCGCCCTGGCATCCGCCGCAGCCGCCCTGCATCTGGCGTTCATAGACAAGCGTGTCGATGATCAGACATTCGATTTCGACCTTGGCCCCCTTCGGTAAAGCCGCGACCTGAACACAGGAACGAGCAGGGAACGGCCGGTCAAAATAACTGGCATAGACTTCGTTCATCGCCGCAAACTCGCTCAGATCCGTCATGAAAACCGTTGTTTTGACGATGTGGCGCATTTCCAGATTCATTTCCGACAGCAGCGCCTGGATGTTTTTCAGCGACTGATGCGTCTGAGCCTCGATGCCCCCTTCAACAATCTCTCCGGTGACCGGATCGGTTGGCAGCTGGCCCGACATGTACACAAAGTCTCCCAGTTTGACTGCCGGGCTGTAAGGGCCGATCGCCTTCGGTGCGTTGGCCGATGTAATTTCCTGAATCAGCATATTTTTACTTTACCTCCTGTAACATGCGCTAATCGATTTCCGCATCGGATTCCGGATCATCCTCTTCAAAATCGCTGAAATAATATTCCCGTTCCAGATCCATGATTTTTCTGGCGTGACGAACGCTGAAATGTCTCAGCACCAGGATCAGAATCACCAGCAGAAGTACGACCAGAAAGGCAACAGAGAGAAAATCATTGATATTTTCAATCATTGTCCATCACCTCTGTTTTTCATTATACTGAAATCATCCTGGTTTTTCAAACATTAGACATCGCAAGGCCAACGACATCGTGCTTTATCCACTCGCCAGATGCGACACGGACAGCCGGAGCGCACAGAATCAGATGCTTACCCTGCGGGCGGATCCACAGCCGCCCGCCCTCGCTGATCACCATCATCTCTGCCTGCAGCTGTTTTCTGATCTGCAGCATCCGACAGGCGCACAGCGCTCCTTCCGGACTGCAGGGGACCCTTCCCTGAGAGCTGAGCACTGAATCCAGCCACAGGCTGCGCGAGTCAATCCGGTGCATTTTGTGAACCGATTCCCCATGGGTTTGCAGCGGCAGAATTCCCTGTTCCATAATGCGATGGCTGCCATAATTCTCCATGACCATCCCGTTTTCCTGCGGCCGTGGCAGCAACAGGCTCAATCCGTTTTTTTCAGTGAACCAGCTGACGCATTCCCTGCGCAGCTCAAGAAGGCCCTGGGTCTTGCCTTTCTCGTCTTTCTGCCATGCGGCCATGGCCAAAGCGGCACACAGCAGCGAAGGACCGTCGTTTTCCTGCCGATCCACACAATCCATCAGCCGCAAAGAAGAGGAATCCGTCTGTATCAGCACCGCCTGATCCGCACCGATTCCCATTTTCCCGTCACAGATCTGTTCCAGCCCTTCTTCGCAAGCGGAAGAAAGCGGCAGGATCACCGTGGCGATTCCCGCCGTCCGGTATTTCCAGAATTTCACATGATCACCCCGGTATATTTATACGGCGGCCGTTCACAATAATGTCAGGAGGCGATAAATATGGCAAGAAAAAATGAGAAAACTTCCAAGGAACGATTCGTAGCGGTTCGTAAGAACAGCGAGGGCAACCTGTGCGAATTCAAGTCCAACACCGGCAAGGTCTATGACTATGAGATGGCGGTAGAGGCGATCGAACAGGGAAAAATCGAAGGCGCCATGCTGTTTACCGGCCGTGACGGCAAGCAGCACATCCGTTCCAAAAACGATGGCGATACCAACACGAAGTTTTCCAATCTGAAAGAGTTTTAACCTCCCTTAAGAAAACGACTTTCAGAAAGGCCGGACATCTGTCCGGACCGGAAAGGCTGTGAAATCCGGAGTTTTCGCTCCCCTTTTCACAGCCCTTTTTTCATATTTTTTCTTTATGGGGTTGCCAGGAATGGCGGTTGTCGGCATCCGAGCGTTATGCGGTGGACGCAAATGTGATACAATATCGTTAAAAAACAGGAGGATACGATGAAACAATATCAGGTAGGGATTATCGATGGCCAGGGCGGCGGCCTGGGCAAGGCGCTGGTCATGCGGCTGAAACAGGAAAAACTGCCGATCCGGATCGTGGCGCTGGGAACCAATTCCGCCGCGACCGCCCAGATGCTCAAAGGCGGAGCTGACATCGGCGCAACCGGAGAGAACGCGATCTGCACTCAGGCGGGGAAAATGGATTTCATTCTGGGGGCAGTAGCAATCCTGGCGGCCAATTCGCTGATGGGAGAACTCAGCCCGGCCATGGCCTGCGCTGTCGGAAGCAGCGAAGCGGTAAAGATTCTGCTGCCGCTGAATCGCTGTTCCATTCTGGTTACCTGCACCCAGGAAGTGATGCTGAAGGATCATCTGGATCATGCGGTCGAATTGCTGAAAATGAAAATCAAGGAGTGCGGGGACTAGCCCCGTACTCCTTTTCTGAAAGTCGTTTCCGTTGTGTTCAGCTCAGAAAAACGTCATACAGCGTAAAAGGAATCAGAATCAGCGATGTGAGCAGCATAATCACCGAAATCCCCGCCAGACAGCGTCCGCAAAGCACAAAGCTGTTCACGGCGTTTTGGGTGGTCGCGGCAAAATAGCTGAAAGTGATCAGAATTGCGCACAGCGCCATCAGCATCAGCGCCGTGATCAGAAAAAGCCATACCCAGCGCCGGTATCTGCGCATCCGTCCGGTTGCCGGCCGTTCACTGAAAAACATCATGGCGATCAGCAGAAAGCCGATCTGAGGCCAGCGCAGCGCCTGCAGCAGGGAACGCAGAAAGTCCAGCGGCTGCAGCGCGGAAGCCAGAAGACTCAAAACAACCCGGCCGGCATACGCCTGCTGAATCCACAGACTGGAGGTCAGGTTCATCACATCCTGAATGGAACTGAGCCAGCTCAGAAGCCATCCCATTCTGATATTGGCAAAGCTGAACACCGTCACGCACAGACAGAACAGACAAAACAACAGCGCTGTCCGCCGCTGCGGCGAATTGCAGCATCGATTCATCCAGGTAATCATTGCAGCAGCCAGTCCTCCCCTTTCAGCTGTTCATGCCGGCTCAGGCCGGGATAGCCCTGCTGGCGCAGCACTTCGTAGACGCAGATTGCCACGCAGTTGGACAGATTCAGGCTGCGGGCGTCAGCCACCATCGGCAAGCGGGCACAGCGCGGCAGATACTGCCGCAGGATGTCCTTGGGAACCCCGGTGCTCTCCTTGCCGAAAACAAGATAAATATCCTCTTGCACCGCCGCAAAGTCAAAATCAGATGGCGGTTGTTTGCCATAGCGGGTAATAAAATACAGCTGTCCCTGCGGGTTGGCACTAAGAAAATGCTGCCAGTCAGGATAAACCTGCATCTGCAGATGCTGGCGATAATCCATCCCGGAGCGGCGGATCCGCCGCTCATCCAGTGAAAAACCCAGCGGCTCAATCAGATGCAGACGGCATCCGGTCGCCACGCAGGTACGCATGATGTTGCCGGTATTCTGAGGAATTTCCGGCTCATACAAGACAACGTGAATCAGGACAATCGCCTCCTTACTGTTATGGCCGCGCCAAAGCAGACGGCAAAGGCGATGGCGAATGTCACAAGAATGCGCATGACCAGACTGAAGAAAAAGGATTCCGGCACCATCATGATCAGAATGTCCGTGTTGGGATTCAGCAGCCACAGATCATTGCGGAAAAAGATCTGATGAAACAAGGTCCAGAACCGGTTAAAATCCACCAGCGCGGCAAATCCCAGCGCGCCGATCAGCGCCAGAAACACCGTCGCCACCCTGACAAACACCGTACACCATCCCCTCAACAGCTCACGGCTGCGCCGCAGGAGGACCAACCCGGCTGCCAGCAGCACGATAACTGCCGCCAGATTGCGGACGTTCATCGCCTGAAGATACAGCTGACGGACATCCACCATGTGGTCCTTTTCGCGCTGATTGAACACTTCCTGCACGGTTCCGTTGATGACCGCCTGAACCTGCAGATCTTCCCGCTGGCCGCGGATATAATCGAGCAGCACTTCGGTCGTTCGGTCCAGATCCTGCTGGCTCATGCCGATGGTCTGCGCGGTATTGAGCTGACGGTATTGCGAAGCGTAAAACGAACGCTGAAAGCAATGAAAATCCACCGCCGTCAGCAATAACACCACGATCAGAGCCACCGAAGCCACCCCGTAAAACAGCGTCAGCGCTGTCTGCTTAATCGGCCACTTCTTCATGCTGCCAGAACTCCATCAGCTTGCGCATGGCCTTTCCGCGATGACTGATCGCGTTTTTTTCCTGTTCGCTGATCTGCGCCAGCGTCCGGCCCAGCGGCGGATAGTAAAAGATCGGATCATAACCGAAACCATGGCCGCCCTCAGGCTGCCTGGCGACTATCCCTTCAACGATTCCTTCAAAAACGCGCGTCGGATGCCCAGGGCGGGCCAGCGCGATGGCGCAGACAAACCGGCAGGTGCGGTCGGTTTTGTCTTTCATCCGTTCCACCAGCGTCCGGTTTTTCAGTTCATAGCTTGTATCATGGCCAAGGTAACGGGCGGAATACACGCCCGGCTCCCTGTTCAGCGCATCGATTTCCAAGCCCGAATCATCCGAGATCACCGGCTGATTCAGTTTTTTCATCAGATATTCGGCTTTGATCACGGCATTTTCGGCAAAGGTGGCGCCGGTTTCCTGCACCTCTTCCATCTCGCCGCATTCCTTCATGCCGATGACTTCGATTCCTAACGGCTTGAACATGGCGCGAAACTCTTCAATCTTGTGTTCATTGCCCGAGGCAATCACAATCGATTTCATCAATGTCAACCTCCCTGTCGTTCATTGTCAGCCAGATCCGTTTTGGCTGATCAGTATCCCGGAAAATAACCTGGATCCGGCATTGACGGCGATGCCAGCCCAGATCCACGCTTGTACTATTATAAACCCGCTGCGGATCAAAAGCCAGACGCGAAGCCAGAACCTGGCGAATGGCGCGCTGCGTGAGTGCATCCGGATGCTGCGTCGCCAGCATGGCAGGCCGCTTGCGGCTGATCATCTGATAGTCGGTATTGACCCGGGCCGAGGCTTCCGGTTCAGCTATCCGGCCGCGCAATTCCTGCCAGATCTGTTCATAGAGATCTTTCAGCTGATACGGATGAGACAGCTGCGCCAGCCGGCGTCCCAGCGCTTCCATCAGTTCAAACGGGCTGATTTCAGGATGTTCATTCAGAAACGTGACCACACATTGGCGTCCGCGTCCCTGGTTGAAGATTTTCTCTGTCGCCAGCGCGACCTTTTCAATTCTTTGAACCTGCGCAGCGCTCAGCCAGGCCGTTTCCTTGACGGCATAAGGCGCCTGCTCTTCAAACCGCATCTGCCATTGCGCCGCTTTTTGCTGCATGGCGGTTCCCTTTAACAGCTTCAAAATCCCGGTCTGCAGCTCATGGGGCGCCAGCGCGAACAGACCGTTATAGGATCGCTCAAAGCTTGCCAGATCTTCATAAGGCAAACCGGCGATCAGATCAAGATGACAGTGAATTCCACGCCGGATCAGCCGGCGGCTTACCTGAAAGAGCCGGTCGTTGTCCTGGCGGCGGCATACCGCGGCCAGGGTTTGGGGATTCAGCGACTGCACCCCGATCTCAAACCGGTAACGCCGCGGATCCGCCTGGTTTTCAAAGAATTCGAGCAGCGGTTCGCTGAGCGTATCGGCAACGATTTCAAACTGAAAGTTCACCTGCGGCGGCAGTTCCTCGATCATCCGGGCGATGGCCAGCGCCCGCTGCGGCATGACGTTGAACGTTCTGTCCAGCACCTTGACCTGTTTTACCGCAAGGCTTTTCAGCGGCTGCAGCTGCCGACGGATATACTCCGTGGAAAACATCCGCACCGCGTTGTCTGCGGAGGAAAGACAGTAGGCGCAATGATACGGACAGCCCCGCGAAGTCTCCAGATACAGATAGCGATGCGCCATGGACGGCCGGTCCATCTGCAGCCAGTACGGGCTGGGCAGCGTTTCCAGCCAGGCCAGATCAGTACGGGCATAGCTTACCGGACTGACATAGTCGTTGCAGATCAGACCATCAACCTCCGGTTTCCGCAAAACAGCTTCCCAGAAAGTCCGCTCCCCCTCTCCCCGCAGCACCGCCTCAATGCCCAGCTGCAGCCAGGGCTGAGGATCGTAGGTAGGCTCCGGACCGCCGATCAGAATTCTGACCTGCGGCAAAGCCTGCTGCAGCAGCCGAATCCAGCGCTTTGTCTGTTCGGCATTCCAGATGTAAACAGACAATCCGATCAGATCCGGCTGAAGGGCTGCGATCTGATCGGTGATTCGCTGCAGATCATCGCGGATGACAAACTCCAGCAGCTCAGTTTGAATTTCCGGCGGCCGGCTGACATAAATCCAGCGCAACGCCAGATTCTTATGGATGTATTTGGCATTCAGTGTGGTCAGAACAACCTTCATCGTACTTCTCTCCCTGCCTCTTTCTGTCCGCTTCACCCATGCAGATTCAGCGTCGGCAACGTTTCAATCAGAGCGCAGGCCAGCTGAACCGCCGCTTCATAATCAGCATAGCTGCACACGCCATGATGAGAATGAATGTAGCGTACCGGAATGCCGATGACCAGTGTCGCGATCCCGCTGCCGCATTGCTGAATGACAGCGCCGTTGTTGCCGCCGCCGCTGCGAACCGCTTCCTGAACCGGAATGCCGCGCCGGGCTGCCAGCTGCAAAGCCGCCTGCATCCAGCCGGGATGGGCAATCATGGAGCGATCCATGTGCCGCAGCATCGGCCCTTTTCCAAGACATGTCTGAGCCATCCATTCCGGATTGAACGTATCGTCGGCCGGACACCCTTCAAAAACGATCGCTACCTCTCCCTGCAGCTGATTCATCGCGGTGCGGATGCCGCGCTCGCCTACCTCTTCCTGGCTGGAAAGACAGGCGCTGATAGAAGTCGTCGTGTTATTGCGGCAGCGCCGCAGAGTTTCCAGCAGTGCCGCGACGCCGATGCGGCAATCCATGGCTTTGCCGAAAAACAGATCCCGTTTTCGATCCACTTCACAACGCACATCCGGAACGACCGGCGCGCCAATCCCCACTTCCAGCTCTTCCATCGTCTGATAACGGCTGCATGAACCGACGTCAATGACCATGTCCTCGATGCGCGGCAGCTGATGACGCTGCTGTTCGTTCATAAAATGAACCGGCCTGGCTGCGATGATGCCGGGAATGTACTCGTTTCTGCGCGTTCTGACCCGGACTTTCTGCGCGCTCAGGGTTGCGGCTGACCAGCCTCCCAACGGCAGGAAAGTCATCGTACCGTCCGGGCGGATGGCCTGCACCATGAATCCGACCTCATCGCTGTGGGCATCCAGCAGCACAGCCGGTCCTTTTCGCACCTTCTTCTGACGGATGATCAGATTGCCCATGGCGTCGCTGACCGTTTCGTATTCCTGATGATCGATCCAGCGTTCGGCCAGCGCTGTGACTTCCTGTTCGAAACCGCTGACTCCGTATGCGTTGCTCAGCGCTTCAATCATGGCGATCTGACGTTCTTTGTCTTCCATTCTGATTCCCCCTTGATCGTTATCAGAATCATTGTAAGCGCCCTGGCAGCTTTCGTCAATGCAGCTGGTGCAGAGGACTTTTTGTGAAAATTCAGGGTTGACAATGATGAAAAAAACGGTAGAATAAAGGAGCGTCATTCATTGGGATGTAGCCAAGCGGTAAGGCTGTGGACTCTGAATCCACCATGCAAAGGTTCGAATCCTTTCATCCCAGCCATAAAAACAGTTCGTCCGCAGTTTGCGGACTTTTCTTTTGAAAATTTCTGCTTGACATTTATTGGAGAAAGCGTAGAATATAAGAGCAAGCCATTGGGATGTAGCCAAGCGGTAAGGCTGTGGACTCTGAATCCACCATGCAAAGGTTCGAATCCTTTCATCCCAGCCATAGTTCATTCACTCATCTGTTTTGCAGATGAGTTTTTTTATATCCCGGTTTCCGGAGCGCGATTTTCCGATTTATTTTATAATCAAATTGAACTTACAGATAACTTAAGGTACAATAAGAAAGGTTTTAGAAAAGGATGCGTGAGTATGACAAAAGTAAGAACCAGATTTGCACCCAGCCCGACTGGCTACATGCACATCGGCAACCTCAGAACCGCTCTGTACGAGTATCTGGTCGCCAAAAAAGAAGAAGATGGCGTCTTCATTCTGCGAATCGAAGATACCGATCAGGAACGGCTTGTCGAAGGCGCTACCGACCTGATTTATTCAACGCTGAAAGAATGCGGTCTGCATCATGATGAAGGACCGGATGTCGGCGGAGATTATGGCCCGTACGTCCAGTCGGAACGGATGGCTTCCGGGATCTATAAAGAATATGCGGAAAAGCTGATTGAACTGGGCGGCGCTCATTACTGCTTCTGCGGTGAGGAAGAAATCGAAAGACAGCGCAGGGAAGCGGAGGCGAAAGGCGTCTCCTTCAAATTCAACGATCCATGCCATAACATGACGCTGCAGGAAGCCCGTCAGCGGATTGCCAGCGGAGAAAAGTATGTCGTCCGCCAGAACATTCCGTTAACCGGCTCCACCTCTTTTGATGACGAGGTATATGGCCATATCGAAGTGGAAAACAACATTCTCGATGAAAGTATTCTGCTGAAATCCGATGGTTTTCCAACGTACAATTTTGCCAACATCATCGATGATCACATGATGCAGATCACCCATGTCGTGCGCGGCAACGAGTATCTCTCCTCTACTCCGAAATACAATCTGATTTATCAGGCGTTCAACTGGAACATCCCCAAGTACATCCATCTGCCGCCGGTCATGAAGGATGAACATCACAAGCTGAGCAAGCGCAACGGCGACGCCTCGTTTCAGGATCTGGTCGCCAAGGGATATCTGCCGCAGGCCATTCTCAACTACATCGCGCTGCTGGGCTGGTCGCCGGAAACCGAGCAGGAAATCTATACGCTGGATGAACTGAAAAAAGCGTTCTCCGTGGAGCGCATCAGCAAGTCCCCGGCTATCTTTGATATTGAAAAGCTGACCTGGATGAACGGCGTCTACATCCGCAATCTGTCGCTGGAACAGTTCCACGAACTGGCGCTGCCGCATCTGCAGCGGGCGGTGAAAGGCTCCTTTGACCTGATGGAAATCAGCCGGATTCTGCAGCCGCGGGTTTCCACGCTGAATGACATTGAGGAAATGGTGGATTTCTTTGATACGCTGCCGGCATATGACAACGCGATGTATACTCATAAGAAAATGAAGACCAATGCGGAAATCGCCCTGTCTTCGCTGAAAGCGGCCCGGACGGTGCTGGCCTGTCTGCCGCAGTGGACCGAAGCGGCGATCCATGACGCGCTGATGGAAGAAATCGGCCGTCAGGGAATCAAAAACGGACAGATGCTGTGGCCGGTACGGACGGCGCTGAGCGGCAAGCAGTTTACACCGGGAGGCGCGATTGAAATCGCCCATATTCTCGGCAAGGAAGAAACGCTGCGGCGCATGGATCTGGGAATTGAACAGCTGAGCCGTCAGGATCAGACTGCCTGAGGCTTGGGTCATGGAAGAAATAGAAAGGTTGGATTGTTAAATGGCGGGATATGTTGTTGTCGGCGCTCAGTGGGGCGACGAAGGAAAAGGAAAAATTGTCGATGTCCTTGGCAGCTCGATGGATCTGGTCGTCCGCTTTCAGGGCGGAAACAACGCCGGACACACTGTCGTTGTCAACGGTGAGAAAACCATTCTGCATCTGCTGCCATCCGGAGTGCTGCACCAGGATGCCCTGTGCGTCATCGGTCCGGGTGTTGTCGTGGATCCGTTTGTTCTGCTGCAGGAAATCGATGAACTGGAACAGCGCGGAATTCGTACGGATCATGTCAAAATCAGCGGCCGCGCTCATCTGATCATGCCTTATCACATCAAGCTGGACATTTTGCAGGAAGCCCGGCTGGCCGGCAACAAAATCGGTACGACCAAACGGGGCATCGGTCCGTGCTATGCCGACAAGTATACACGAATTGGTTTACGGGTCTGCGATCTTGTTGATTTTGACAATTTCAAAACAAAGCTGGCCAATACCCTGTCCATCAAGAATGAACAGATCGTCAAGCTTTATGATGAAAAGCCGTTTGATTACCAGCAGTTGGTAGATCAGTTCCAGCAGATTCGCCAACGGCTGCTGCCGCGCATTATCGATGCGGTAACGGTTGTCAACGACGCGCTGGATGAAGGCAAAAACGTCATGTTCGAAGGCGCACAGGCCAACATGCTGGACATCAACTACGGAACCTACCCTTATGTGACTTCTTCCAGCCCGACTGCTGCCGGAGTCTGTGAAGGCGCCGGCGTCAGTCCGTTCAAGCTGAATCATGTCATCGGCGTCGTCAAGGCCTATTCCACCCGGGTAGGAGAAGGTCCGTTTGTCACCGAACTGCTGGACGACATGGGAGAAACGATCCGCAGCGCCGGCCATGAATATGGCGCCACGACCGGCCGTCCGCGCCGCTGCGGCTGGCTGGATCTGTGCGTAGTCAGACAGGCGGCCAGAATCAACGGTCTGACCGATCTGGTCATCACCAAAATTGATGTCCTCTCCCACATTCCTACGCTGCCTGTCTGCGTTGGCTATGAGATTGACGGCGTCACCACGACTTCCATCCCGGCTTCTTTAGAAGAATACGCCCGGGCCAAACCGGTATATCAGATGATGAAAGGCTGGGATGAAGATATCAGCGGTATCCGCAGTTTTGATCAGCTGCCGGAAAACTGCCGCAACTATCTCCGGCTGATCGAAGAGTTTACCGGAACCCGCATTTCGCTGATTTCCGTCGGACCGGATCGTGAGAATAACATTCTTCTGCATGATCTGACTCGCTGATGTGAAAAAATGACAGTTATTCTGAAAACAGACTGACACCTCATGATGTCAGTCTGTTTCAGGCTGTTGACAAAGTCGATTTTTCAAATCGGCTTTGTCATACAGCCTTTTATATTCCCCACAGAGAGCCTAAAAAAGAGCTGTTT
>CAJFOC010000055.1 GCA_904395815.1 uncultured Holdemania sp. | reverse complement strand
TAACTTAACTATACCCGATGAAGGCTCTGTCCTTCTACTTTTTTTCTTTCTTTTCCTCTTCTGTCCAATATGTATTGTAGCTCTACACATGCGCATTACAGTCAATCAAATAATGCTTTACCCCCCCCCGTTCGTGTTATAATTTATACAGGGAGGAATCAAGAAATGAAAAAGATAATAATTGTTTTAGAGACATTGTTGTTGATGTGCGGCTGCTCCTTTAATCCTGCAGAGGATAATGAAGTTGTGGATACTGGCGATCCTGTATCTACTGTCAATGTAGAAACTGTTGAACCTGCAGTGAATGCAGATACTGCAAAACTGCCTCTGACAAGTATTGGTATCTTCAATGATATCGAAGATCCTTCGCTATATTGTGTAGTAGAGATGATTGCTTATCAAAATGATGATGATTTTACTTCTATAGATTTTGATCCAGTTTATAATTTTTCAGATAAACATACGACAGATGGAACATTAGAAAGGTATAGCTATTACGATTATGATAATCCTGATGATACAGTATTTACAACGATGGGATTTACGCCTCAAAGCACCTACAATTATAATATAAGTTATTATATCCATTTTTATAAATTGGATGATCGTATCAAAGATGATTTTTTAAATGTGCTCCATAATTTAAAAGCTAAATATGGTACTCGAATCGAAGAAGGAGACAGTGTAGAAATTACTTATTTTGAAGGTCAGGATAGTTTTGTAGAAACTGATGATTCTATTTATGATTTCGAAGAACTGCCACTGGATCATAACGCTGATGGCTATAATTATTATTTGATAGATGCTGAGAATAATCTGTACTTAAAAGTTAAAGATGATCTTGATGACATATTTATGGCAGGTAAAAGAAATTCATTATATGGCGTATATTTTCAAGGTGATGTAATGAAAGAATGTATTACAGGGTGGTATATAAGTGATACGGTATATACTCATCATTGGGAAAGTGGAGGATGGTCATACGCTCAAGAGCAGCTTACAGAAAATTTGCGTATAGCTCAGCATATTAATGTTGGTGGAGTCTATTCATCAGACCCTGATATTCAGGAAAAACTTGATAATTTTGATTATGATACTGTTGCATTAGAAATTCTTGAATAATTGGGGTGAACAACTCCAAGAGTTCAAGGCAACTGCCGATCATAATCTCTGCTGCGGAAACAACAGAAAATTTCCAAATCCAAAAGCTAAATCATATGAGTCCAGCATTCCAGGCTAGATCACTAAAAAGGCTGAGAAATCGGAACGGATCCGATTCTCAGCCTTTTCACT
Source organism: uncultured Holdemania sp. (assembly GCA_904395815.1). Taxonomy (GTDB): domain Bacteria; phylum Bacillota_I; class Bacilli_A; order Erysipelotrichales; family Erysipelotrichaceae; genus Holdemania. Next base: position 62,262 of record CAJFOC010000055.1, on the reverse strand, counting down.
GTGATTTACTGGATTTTCTTTTTACGAGTGTCCGCCACTCCCGCGCTCTTCCTCAACCGCTGCGAAATGCTCATGATCCCCTTTTCGCTGCAGAATTTCTCTGCGCAGCTGCTGATACCGTTCGCTGGTCTGAGGCCGCTGCTGTGCCTCCCGGTAATCGGAACCAAACGCGCCCCGGCTGACCATGACGATCGGCGGAAACTGAATCCGTTTGAAAACCGCGTTTCTCATCGTACGGGTAACCCACTCCAGGTCTTCAATAAACTTCTGCGGATCATCCAGGCCGTAGAAACGAAGCCACTGCCCGACCGGCTGCTTCAGCAGCGATCCGTCCAGATAGCTGGCCATGATTTCTTCCACCTGAGCCGTCGGGTATTCGGTCAGCTTGCTGATCAGCCAGTCATGGTAAAACCATTTCATCGGATCGCGCTGGCCATCCTTCAACTCAGCGCTGGGCGGCAGTTCCCAGATCATCGTTCCATCGCTTTGCCATTGCGGCAGAAGATTCATCGGAATCACTTCCGCTTCCAGCGAACGATTGATCTGCCTGGCCAGCTCAAAGAGCTGAACCTTGGTGCAATCGGCAATCGGGGACAGCGCGCCGATGGCATCGCCATACAGCGTGCAATATCCCAGCGCGGCTTCCACCTTGTTGCCGTTGTTGATGATCACACCGTTTTCCATCGAAGCGAAGCTGGAAAGCAGATGCCCGCGCAGCCGGGCCTGAATATTTTCCAGCGCCAGCCCCTGCGGTTGCGGATAACCATAATCCTGCAGTGTTGCCGATGTCGCCTCCACAACCTTTTCGATGCTGCCCTCCCGGATCGAAATTCCCAGCTTCTCCGCCAGCAGGCGGGCGTTATTGCGGGTTGTCAGACTGTTGTAGCGGCTGGCCATGTTATAGCCCACCACCCGCTGAGCTCCCAAAGATTTGACTAACAGAGAAGCCACCACGCTGCTGTCCAGCCCCCCGGACAGTCCGATGATCCATTTCATCGACGGAGAAAACATCTGCCGGTCAAATTCCCGGATCGCACAGCACAGCCCCTCCAGCAGCTTGTTCTCACAATGGGTGACAGGTTTCGCTTCCGATTGCAGCGACACCGTCTGACATTGCTGGGAAAAAGCGTCGTTCAGGCTGATCTGCCGTTTTCCCTGAGCGTTGTACAGCGTGCTGTCACCATCAAAAACAAGCACATTCTTACCGTTATTCTGCATGCCGCAGGCATTCACATACACCAGCGGCACAAACTGATCCCCATACCGTGCCGCATGACGGGCAACCAGCTTATCCCGCGATTGTTCCTTGTTGATCGTCCAGGGCGAGCAGGAAATGTTGATGATCAGATCCACCTGCCGGCGCATGTACACATCGGTGATGTCCAGAGCATAGTCCGAGCTCCACAGATCTTCGCAAACCTCCAGTCCGATCCGCCACGTTCTTCCCTGCGTTTCAAACAGAAACGGCTGAATCTGCCGGTCCACAGGCCATCCGTTGCGCATCGCCACTTCCATTCCGGACAGAAAATACCGGGAATCATCAAAAACGCGATAATCCGGATTCAGATGCTTGATATGAAAACCGGCCTGTTGCGAATTCTCCTTCGCAACCCAGCGGCCATTCTGACAGAACCATGCTGCATTGCAGCGAATGGGCCGGCCATCCCGTCCCCGATCCGCCCTGCCTATCGGATGAGCGGCCAGATTGCCGAAAATAATACCGATGCCTTCGGACAACGCCAGCACCTTTTCATTGAAGCTTTCCAGATATTGACACCAGTCCTGATCCAGCCACTGATCCTGCAGTACATACCCTCCCAGCGCCATTTCCGGAAAAACGATCAGATCCGCTTTCTGCTGTCGGGCCTGTTCGATCATCTCCGTCATCGTCTGCAGATTTTTCTGCGGCTGACCCTGCTCTACCTTCATCTGTCCCAATGCAATTCTCATCATGCTCACCCCTTCTTGTTTAATTCAGCGTTCCTTCGCTATAGCGCAGATCCGTTTCCGTCTGCGCCATGGCTTCCAGCGCCGCCGTCAGTCCCCGGACCATCTCCTCCAGTTCCATGGCCGGCATGCCTGGCTTGTCTGCCACCTGCTGCGTCAGAAACGGCAGATGAATAAATCCGGAGCGTTTGCCGGGATAGTGATGTTCGATCAGATACCGTACCCCATAAGTGACATGATTGCAGACAAACGTTCCGGCGCTGTTGGACAGCGACGCTTCAATTCCCTGATTGCGAATGGCAGCCACCATCGCCTTGACGGGCAGATTGACAAAATAGGCATCCGGTCCCTGCGCAAACACCGGTTCATCCACCGGCTGATCTCCGTCGTTATCAGGAATCCGGAAATCATCCACATTGATTCCGATCCGTTCCACCGTGATCCCCCGCCGACCACCGGCCTGTCCCACGCAGCAGATCATCTGCGGATCATGCTGTTCAATCAGCTGCCGCAAAACGATCAGGCTTCTTCTGGCCGCCGTGGGAATCTGCGCTTTAATCAGTCTGACCTGCCCCAGCATCTCGGGCAAACGGCGAACCGCTTCCATCGACGGATTGATCGATTCCCCGCCAAACGGGTCAAAACCGGTTACAAGAATCTTCATGCCTTTTTTCCTCGCTTTCAACGTCCCTATTATATAGCAGATAAGCCTGTTTCTCAACGCAGCGATAAAAAAACGCCGGAAAGAAATCCGGCGCCGTTTCAGCTTCAGAACATGGAAATCGTACTCAGAATCATCGTCAGACACAGCAGGCTGACCAGCACAAGAACGCCGATCTGACGCAGATTCCGCCGTTTCTTTTTTGTCATCGCGCTCCTCCTGTTGGCTTTGAGATTACTCCTGTTTCCCGTTTTTGTCAACCCTGTCGGCAATTCCCCGCTGGCCGATGTCGGTGCGCCAGAACAGCGAATCGCAATGAATCTTATTCACCGCCGCATAAGCCTTCTGCTGCGCCTGCAGCAATGTCGGCGCCTGCGCTGTGACCATCAGCACCCGTCCGCCGTTGGTCACCAGCTGACCGTCGCGAACCGAGGTTCCCATATGGAAGACGATTCCTTCCGCCTCATCCAGTCCTGTGATTACCGCTCCCTTGGTAGAGCTTTCCGGATATCCCTTGCTGGCCATCACCACGCCCAGTACCGGATCCTTCGACCAGTGCAGCGTAACCTCGCGATGAGCCAGTACATCCTGACAGATCTGATACAGATCATCCTGCAGGGAAACCATCAGCACTTCGCATTCCGGATCGCCGAAACGAACGTTGAACTCAATGGTCTTCACACCCTGCGCCGTGGCCATGCAGCCGGCATACAGGACTCCGGTAAACGGGCAGCCTTCCTTCACCATGGCGGAGGCCATTGGCCGGACGATGCGCTCCACCGCTTCCTGCACCACGCTTTGCGACAGATGCGAGACTGGCGTATAGGCTCCCATGCCGCCGGTATTCAATCCTTCATCATGATCATAAGCCCGTTTGTGATCCTGCGCGATTTCCATCGGGATCACCGTCTCGCCATGAACAAACGACAGCAGCGAAAACTCCTCGCCTTCCAGATATTCCTCAATGACTACCGAAGCGCCGGCCTGATCAAACAGTCCGTCGCACATCATCTCTTTCAGCGCCTGCTGCGCCTGCTGCTGGGTCTGAGCGATGATAACCCCCTTGCCGGCCGCCAGGCCATCAGCCTTCAGCACCACCGGCATCGGCTGACGCCGCAGATACGCTGACGCCTGCCGGTAATCACTGAAGCTGGCATAGGCGGCAGTCGGAATGCCGGTCCGGCTCATCATATCCTTGGCAAACATTTTGCTTCCTTCCAGCCGGGCTGCCGCCTTGCTTGGGCCAAACAGCGTCAGTCCCGCGGCGGCAAAGGCATCCTGAATTCCCGCGCACAGCGGAACTTCCGGTCCGACAAAGGTCAGATCGATGTGCTGTTGCCTGACGAACCGGATCAGCCCGTCAACATCATCGGCGGCCAGATCCACGCACTGCGCCACCTGGGCCATGCCCGGATTGCCCGGAGCCGCATAAACCTGATCGACCTGCGGGCTCTGCGCAAATTTCCAGGCCAAGGCGTGTTCCCTTCCTCCGCTGCCGATCACCAGTACTTTTGCCATGATTTATTCCTCCCACAACTGCCGCAGGGTTTGCGGATAAAGCTCATGCTCAATCGCATGCACCTGCTGCTCGATTTCTTCGTGCGACCACTGCGGCAAGACGTCGAACGCCCGCTGCGCAATGATCTGGCCGCCATCCATCGTCTCATCGACATAGTGAATGGTTACGCCCATGACCTTGACGCCATAGGCAATGGCCTGTCCGATCGCGTCCTTGCCCTTAAACGCCGGCAACAGCGATGGATGAATGTTGACGATCCGCTGCGGAAAAGCGGCCAGCATCAGCGGGGAAAGAATTCGCATGTATCCGGCCAGCGCGATAAACTCCACCTGCGCCTGACGACAGCGCTCGATAATCATCGTTTCGTATTCCGCCTTGCTGCCAAACTCTTTCGGCGCAAAAGCCAGCACCTCGATACCGCGGCGGCGGGCTTTCTCGATCACCGGCGCCAGCGGCCGGTCGCAGACAACCAGAACGATTTCAGCATTCAGCTGTCCCTGCTGCACGGCATCGGCAATCGCGTCAAAATTGGTTCCGTTGCCCGAGGCAAATACGGCCAGCTTCTTCATCGCAGCTCGATTCCTTCCCCTTCGACAACCTCACCGATCGTCCAGGCGGTTTCCCCCTGCTGCCGCAGCACATCCAGCGTCTGCTTTTCATCGGCCCGGTCCACCACCAGAATCATTCCGATTCCCATATTGAACACGTTGAACATCTGTCGCCGGTCCATCCCGGACAGCCGCTGCAGCACATCAAAGACAGGCGGAATGGTCCAGCTTCCCTGCCGGATGCGGATACCCAGGCCGGCATTCAGACAGCGCGGCATGTTTTCATCAAAGCCTCCGCCGGTAATGTGCGCAATGCCATGAACATGGATCTGTTTCAGCACTTCCAGCACCGGCCGCACATAAATGCGGGTCGGCGTCAGTAACGTATTGCCCAGGCTATCCTGCAATTCGTCAAATTTCGTATTCAGATCGAGCTGATGATCTTTCAGCACAATCTTGCGGACCAGCGAGAAACCGTTGGAATGAACGCCGCTGGAGGCCAGACCGATCACCACATCACCCGGACGGGTGTGTTCGCCGGTGATGATGTCCGACTTCTCCACCGCGCCGACCGCAAAGCCGGCAATATCGTAGTCCTCTTCGCCATACATATCCGGCATTTCCGCCGTTTCTCCGCCAACCAGCGCGCAATTCGCCAGCACGCAGCCATCCGCCACGCCTTTGACGATCTGTTCAATTTTTTCCGGAGAATTCTTGCCTACCGCGATGTAATCGAGGAAAAACAACGGCTGCGCTCCCTGCGCAATGATGTCGTTGACGCACATCGCCACCGCGTCCTGACCGATCGTATCGTGCTTGTTCATCATCATCGCCAGCTTCAGCTTCGTCCCGACCCCATCGGTCCCGCTGACCAGCACCGGTTCCTTCATATTCAGCACGCTCAGATCGAACAGCCCGCCAAAGCTGCCGATCCCGCCCATCATCCCCGGCCGGCGGGTTTTGTCGATATGCTTGCGGATCCGGCGGACAGATTCATATCCCGCTTCCAGCGAGACGCCGGCCTTTTCGTATTCAGTGCTCATGCTTTTCCTCCCTTTGCGCGAATGTAGCGCACGCCGTTGGCGAAGATATTCTGTTTCTTTTCGCCCTCAATGTTTTTGAAAACATCGCTGCAGTACCGTTCGGAATGTCCCATTTTGCCCAGCACCTTGCCATCCGGAGAGATCAGTCCTTCAATCGCCCAGTCGGAACCGTTGAGATTGTACGCCGGATCCATGGTCGGGTTGCCATCCTGATCGCAATACTGGAACGCGACCTGGCCGTTTTCAAACAGCCGCCGGATCCACTGTTCGTCGGCCACCAGACGGCCTTCGCCATGGCTGACCGGAATCGCGTGAACCTGACCGCAGTGCAATCCCTGCAGCCACGGTGAACGGTTGCTGGCGACACGGGTATGCACTACGCTGGAAATGTGCCGGTTGATGGTGTTGCGGGCCAGCGTCGGCGTATTCTGATCCAGCGTCTGAATCCGGCCATGCGTAATCAGACCGGACTTGATCAGCGCCTGGAATCCGTTGCAGATTCCAAGAATCAGCCCGTCGCGGTCCAACAGCCGGTGTACCGCCGTTTTGACTTTCTCGTTCTGCAGGACATTGACGATGAATTTGGCCGAGCCATCCGGTTCATCGCCAGCTGAGAATCCGCCCGGAATAGCCAGGATGTGACTGTTATCCAGCAATGCCGCCAGCTGATCAATGGACTGCAGCACCGCCTGTTCGTTCTGATTGCGGAACACAAAGATCGTAACGTCCGCGCCTTCTTCCTCAAAAGCGCGGCGGGTATCGTACTCACAGTTGCTTCCCGGGAAGACCGGAATCAGCACACGCACCTGCTGCGACGGAGTCTGACAGACAAACTCGCGGTCTTTGGCCGTATCGCGCAGCGGCAGCGTTCTGGCCTGTGTTTTGGCATAAACCGGATACAGCCCGGCAAAGGTGCCCATCCAGGCCTGCAGCGCTTCCTGATAACTCAGCGTGATCTCGTTGATTCGGAAATCTCTTTCGCTCACCTGACCCAAAACGGTAAACCCATCCTGATCCAGCGGCTGTTCGCTTTCCACCACCAGCGCGCCCGGAACCAGCTTCATCAGCTCGCCGCCGCCCTGAATTTCAAAACCCAGCTGACTGCCGAAGCTCATCTTGAACAAGGCCGCTAGCACACCGCCTTCTTCCGCGACATAGGCGGAACAGATTGTTTTCTGCTGAATGCCCTGCTGAACCGCATCCAGCATGGCCCGGTAACTGTCCAGATCCGGATAGCCGTTTTCATCCAGCCGCGGCCAGAAGACGCTCAGAACATTTCCCGCTTTCTTCAGCTGCGCAGAAAGAATGTTGCGGGTATCGGCGTCGCTGCAGGCAAAGGAAATCAGCGTCGGAACGACATGCAGATCGTTGAATGTCCCGGACATGCTGTCCTTGCCGCCAATCGCCGCTTTCTCAAAATAGTCCTGCACCGTCATCGCGCCCAGCAAGGCTTCCGCAACCTTTCCCCAGCGTTTCGGTTCCTTGTTCAGCCGCTCAAAGTATTCCTGAAATGAGAAATGAATGTTCTGCCACTTTCCGCCGCAGGCCACCGTCTTGGCCATCGATTCCAGCACGCTGACCATCGCGCCGACAAAGCAGGAATACTCCATGATCCGCGGCTGAAAGCCATAGGTCAGAATGCTGCAGGTCGTCGTCTTGCCATCCATCACCGGCAGCTTCTGCACTGAAGCCTGCGTTGGGGTCAGCTGCGTCTTGCCGCCATACGGCATCAGCACGGTGGTAGAACCGATGGAGGCGTCAAACATTTCGCCCTGCCCTTTCTGGCAGGCCACATTAGGCTGCGCCAGCATCTGCAGGATGTTGTCGCGGCTGACCGGAATCTCCACAAACGGATTTTCACCCGGTAACGTCGCGATTTCCACATCCGCCTGCTGCCGGACGCCGCTGGTATCGATAAACCGGCGGGAAAGATCCACTACCGTTTCGTCGTTCATTTTCATCACCAGCCGGCCGGTATCGGTCACCTCGGCGACGATATAGGCTTCCAGATTTTCCTGATCTGCCATCGCGATCAGCGTTTCAGCATCCGCCGCCGAAGTCACTACCGCCATTCTCTCCTGGCTTTCGCTGATGGCAATTTCCGTTGCGTTCAGGCCGGCGTATTTGGTTCTCACCCGATCCAGATGAATGCACAGTCCTTCCGCCAGCTCGCCGATGGCAACGCAGACGCCGCCGGCGCCGAAATCATTGCATTTTTTGATCAGCCGCGTGCATTCCGGATTGCGGAACAGCCGCTGAATTTTTCTTTCTTCCGGCGCGTTGCCCTTCTGCACTTCCGAAGCGCAGACTTCCAGCGATTTGAGGTTGTGTTCCTTGGAAGAGCCGGTAGCGCCGCCAATCCCGTCTCTGCCGGTCCGGCCGCCTAACAGAATAACGACGTCTGTCGGCTGAGGAGAATGGCGAACAACCCAGTCTGCCCGGGCCGCGCCCACCACAGCACCCACTTCCATATGCTTGGCAACATAGCCCGGATGCAGGATTTCCCGGACATGCGTTGTTGGCAAACCGATCTGGTTGCCATACGATGAATTGCCGTGCGCCGCCTTTTTGCTGATGACCTTCTGCGGTAATTTGCCCGGCAGAGTCTGATCGATGCTCTGCAGCACATCCCCGCACCCGCTGACACGCATTGCCTGATAAACATAGCTGCGTCCGCTGAGCGGATCGCGGATCGCGCCGCCGATACAGGTGGAAGCGCCGCCAAACGGCTCAATTTCCGTCGGATGGTTGTGCGTCTCGTTTTTGAACATCAGCAGCCATTTTTCCGTCTGCCCGTCATGATCCACATCGATGAACACGCTGCAGGCGTTGATTTCCTCGCTGATCTCCACTTCCGGACTCAGACCGCGCCGGCGCAGATCCCGGGCGTTAATGGTCGCCATATCCATCAGCGTCTGTGGCTTTTCCTCACGGCCGCATTGCCGGCGCAGCTGCAGATAGCGCTCATATGCCTGCTGAATCTGTTCGCCAAACCGCTGTGTCGTCACCTTCACGCTGTTCAGACACGTTTCAAACGTCGTATGCCGACAATGATCCGACCAGTAGGTATCCAGCACGCGGATTTCCGTCTCGCTTGGATCCCGCTTTTCCTCATCACGGAAATAGGACTGAATCATCAGGCAGTCTTCCACGCTCATCGCCAGTCCGTGCGAAGCGGCAAACTGTTCGATGCCCGCCCGATCCAGCGTGATGAAACCGGTCAGATCTTCCAATGGCCGTACCGCAACCTGATCATCGATCGTCAGCCGGCTCATATCCTTTATTCGCGTTTCAATCGGATTGATAACATAATGAACGATCCTGTCCTTCATTTCCGCGCTGATGTCGCCTTCCAGAATCATCAGCCGGCCGCAGGTAATCCGGCACACCGATGCCGGGTTCAGCAGCCGTACGCACTGCATGGCGCTGTCCGACCGCTGATCATACTGACCTGGCAGCGTCTCCCAGGCAATCCAGGTTTTTCCCTGCAGATCGATCTGTTCGCTCAGCATGTCTGTCGCCGCCTCTGTAAAAACGGTCTGACAGGCTTTTTCATAGTCCTCCGGTTCAATATCAAAAATATCGTAAATGTTCAAAAGACGCAGTCCATCCGCTTCCAGCTTCAGGTTCTCTCTCAGTTCCGCCAGCATATCGGCCGCTTCCGTACGGAACCGTTCCCTCTTTTCTACAAAAACCCGTTTGTTCATCGTCATCGCGGCTGTTCCTCCGGGAAGCGCATGTTTTCCAGAACATTGTTTTTCATCGCTTCCTTGTGCTCCACCATTTTCTGGTGCATCTGCGGATCAAATGCGCCCAGAATGGTCGCCGCCAGTACCGCGGCATTCTTGCATCCCGCCTTGCCGATCGCCACCGTCGCCACCGGTACGCCGGAAGGCATCTGTACGATGGAAAGCAGACTGTCCAGTCCATCCAGGGTGGATGTTTTCATCGGAATTCCGATGACCGGCAGCGTTGTGCAGCCGGCAATCACACCCGCCAGATGGGCCGCTCCGCCGGCAGCCGCAATGATGATCTTCAATCCGCGCTGATAGGCGCTTCGAGCATACGCGATCGTCTCATCCGGCGTCCGGTGTGCGCTCAGCACCTTTTTTTCATACGGGATCCCAAACGATTCCAGCATTTCGCAAGTCAGCGAAACATTCCCCTCGTAATCACTCATGGATCCCATCACAATTCCAACTACCGGTTTCTTTTCCATCTCTTACTCCTCCTTACAATAGAAAAAGACATCGGAGAGCCTCCCATGCCTACAAAACAAAAACTGATGTCTTCGCTTTGTAGTCTTGCCGTTTACGGCGGCAAGGTAGAAACTTGTGAGCCCTATTCTCACGATTATACAAATCATCAGACTTCAAAAAGAAAACACAGGTGCAGTCCACCCATGTTGTTTTTTGATTACTCTTGAAAAGCTTTATTCCGTGAGGAACCCGTTCTTCTCATAGCTCACCGATCACCTTTCACGCCGTTATAATATCATAATCCCCAACGCAAAGAAAGGCTTTTTTTAACCTTACTCTTTTTAATTTGCGTTTCCTCATCCGCGATGGAAAAAAACTACAGTTTCATCCGCCGGTACCGCTTGCCGATCGCCTCTTTCATCCGCCGGCTGATTTCTTCTTTATCCTTCAGTCTGAAGTCCAGCGTCAGCTGCGTCAGCGAGGTTTTCCCCTTGCGGTCGGTTTCCCGAACTTTCATGATCACCTTGGTTTTCTTTCCCGTTTCCTTGACGTCGTATTCGCTGATCGCCTCAAACGGAATACGGCTGCCCATGTACATGAAACCGGTTTTGCCCATCCCGTCGTTGATCAGCGCAAACAACCCGATGACCACCGCCATCATCAGTGAACGGACGATCGTCAGCCAGCTGAAATCCATCGCCAGCAGCGGCAGGAAACACAGCGCGGCAGCCAGCAGAATCATCACCCGCGATGCATTCCAGAAACGGCAGGGAATGTCGACATTCCTTTTCTGGCGAATCAGAATGCGAATCAGCCAGATCAGCGCCGCTGCGAAAAACAGCAGCAAAACAAGATTCAGTATTTCCATATTGACTCCTCATTTTCATCTCAGCACAGCCTGTCCATATGCTGTGCCTGTTTTGAATCCAAAACAGTTATAACAGCTCAATTCCGTTGTCATGACAGAGCTTGCGCATCAGCGGCGGCCACAGCGAAGCCTGAACCTCACCGATATGTGCTTTCTGTAACAGAAGCATGCAGATGCGGCTCTGGCCAATCCCGCCGCCCATCGTCAGCGGCAGATTCCCCGCCAGCAGGGCTTTATGAAACGGCAGCAGCGAACGCTGCAAACAATCGGCCTGCTGAAGCTGGGTGATCATGCTGACTTCATCAACACGAATTCCCATGGAAGAGATCTCCATGGCGCTGTCCAGCACTGGATTGAAAATCAGCAAATCCCCGTTGAGCTGCCAGTCGTCATAGTCCGGAGCCCGGCCGTCATGCGGCCGGCCGTCGCTCAGCACTCCGCCGATCTCCTCAATGAACACCGTCTTTTTTTCCCGCACAATCGCATTTTCACGCTGTTTGGCGTCCAGCAAAGGGTAACGGTCCAGCAGTTGCTGCGAGGTGATGAAAGTAACGTTTTCTTCAATCAGCGGCGCCGTCTGTCCCATCGCTGCCTGCAAAACGCGTTCTGTTTCCTTCAGGCTGCGGACGATGTCGATGACCGTCTGACGCAGCGTCTGTTTGTTGCGCTGCGGACGCAAAATAATCTTTTCCCAGTCCCACTGATCGACATAAATTGAGTGCAGATTATCGAGATCTTCATCCCGACGAATCGCATTCATATCGGTGTACAGCCCCTCTCCGGCCTCAAAGCCATACTCCTTCAGTGCCATCCGTTTCCATTTGGCCAGGGAATGAACGATTTCCGCTTCTTTCTGCATTTCACGAATATCAAAACGAACCGGACGTTCCACACCGTTAAGATTGTCGTTCAGTCCGCTGTCCGCTTCGACAAACAGCGGCGCGCTGACCCGCGTCAGCTGCAGATTCTCCGCCAGTTTTCTTTCAAAGGTATCCTTGATCAGCTTAATGGCCTGCTGAGTCTGCTTTCGATTCAGTGAACTGCGGTATCCTTGCGGCAAGGACAGATGTTCGATTGTCATGGTCCATCCCCTTCCTTTCAAATCTGTTTCATTATACCAGCCTGCCCGGCAAAAAGAAAGGCCGCCGGCGCAGCCTTGTTTTCAATCCAGTTTCTGTACGATTTCCAGCGAGACACAGGCCGTGGTCGTCTGTCCGCAAAGATCCAACTGCAGCCATGCCCGACGTTTATGACGGTCAATTCTGACAATCCGGGACTCAAACCCTTTCAGCGGCCCTTCGGTAACGATTACCTGTCCGCCCTGAATCAGACCGACGGAATGATCCATGACCCTGTTTTTTCCCAGCAGCTGTTCAAGATGTTTTTTTTCTTCATCCCGCAAGACCGGCGTTCCTTCTTTATCCACCTTAAGCAGTTTGACCAGTCCGCTTTTGCGCATCCGGAGTTTTCGGATCTGCTGATCCATCTGTTGTTGATTCAGATCGCTTTCCAGAAACAGATAACCGGGAAACATGATCTTTTCCACCAGCTCAGACCGTCCCTGCCGGCGGTACACGACTTTCATTTTCGGAATGAAGGAAGACAAACCTGACTGATTCAGAAAATCGCTGATGGATTCTTCCTGCCCGCTTCGTATAAACAGCACATACCAGTTCAAGCCGTTCCTCCTTTCCTTCCGTCATTTCCCCTACAGATTAAAGGAAGATGCCTTCGATGTCAAGAAGCGCTATTCGAGCTTGCCACCCTGAGCATATCCAGAAACAGAGAATCCAGCGTTTCCCATCCCGGCGGCTCAGATTCCGCCAACAGAGAAATACTTTAAGGAATCTGGATCAGCTGTCGTTCCATGTAGTGCATCAGTGCTTCCGGACGGGAAATCACCAACCGCTCCTGCGCACTTTTTTTCATATTCAGTAACCGCTCTGTCTCTGTTTTCAGCGCTTCCGGCAGGCAGGCTTCCACCAACTCCTTTAGCGGTACGGGGGCAGGTTCTTTTTTCTTTATGATCCAGCGGCAGGCCAGTATCGGCCTGAGCACATAGAAGATTTTTTTCAGAATGATTGAATCCTGATCACAGTATTGATCATAGTGATTTTTCGCCATTTGAAAATAATGACGCAGTTCTTTTTGAACCGAAAAGTATTGCCGCGCCGCTTCTTTCAGCTTTCCAGCCTCATCAGAAGTACGATAAACGACAGGTGAACTGAGCCATTCCATCACCGTGGGATTGGATTTGTACACCAGCCGCAATGTTTTATCCAGATCCCAGCCTGCGATATCCAGTAAGCCTCCATCCGATATCTCAATGACATCCCGGCCACGCTGCAGCTTCAGATATTCCTGCAGTGGACGGACATAGATGAAACGGACATCGTAATCGCTGTTTTCGGAAGGAAACCCCCATGCCCTGCTTCCTGATTCCACCGCTAACAGAATGCGGCAGTTTTCCTGTTTTTCAATGAATTCCAGTTTCTCGCCGATGATCGTCTTCATTACCCGTTCCTCCTGTAATGTTCAGTATACCGCAGTTCCTGTGCAAAAATCACGACAGGATCAACCCTGCTTTCAATTGGTCATCGTGCCGTCAGTCAGATCCAACCCGGATCTCACACCGCCTTATTCTGTGAAGGACGGACACCACGAATGAATTAAAAGGCAAAACAAGACGACATCACTGGACTCGGAGGATATATAAATTCTCTGTTATTGGGTTACTAAACATAGACGCTTTTCACCTCTTCTTTAAGAAAAAAGAGAACCCAATTGAATTGAATGGATTTCTTCCTTCTTTTTGTTCATTTTAATTTTCCGCCAATTGAAAGTGATGATTAAATGAGATGATATAAATAAAAGGTTAATCATTTTTCGCGCAAAAAAGCCGGATCGCAGGACCCGGCTGTTTCTTTTTCGTTGTTGCTGTTTACAGAACCGATGAGCTGTCGATCTCAATACCCCAACGCTTCATTGACCAGAATGACATGAATTCTTCCTGGCACATGGCTGCGATGCAGCGTCACCGCAGCCGAACAGATCCGGCCCGGCTGCTGACAATCAACACAGTATCCGATCCGGATGCATGGGTTTTCCTTGTTCAGACGGACGCAGTTGGCCGGCGCCGCAAGAGTCTGAATTCGCTGCAGCGCCTGCTGCTCATCCCGTACCAGCTTGTTCACCCCGGCGATAACCACCACCTTTTTAGGGCCGTAAATCATCGCCGCCACCCGGTTGCCGTTGCCATCCACATTCACCAGCTTTCCATCCATCGTAACGGCATTGCTGCTGGTCAGATACAGATCGCAGGACAGCGCCTGATGGAAAATCAGATCCGGATCCTCACAATGATACCGATCCAGATACCGGATCTGTGTGCTGCTTTCCAGCAATTCCATAATGCCGCACTCCGCCAGGGTCATCGATCCGCCGACACTGACGGAAATCTTTTCCTTCAGCATCGCGGCAATCCGTTCTCTGCACGCCTGACGGTCGCTGACCAGGTCAACCTCAAACTGATGCGCCTCCAGTTTGGCTTTCGTCTGCTGCAGCTGTGTCCATTGCAGCGTCGCTAATGACTGATCCATCGTTCTCCTCCTTTTCAATCATACTGTCACGCAAAGCTTCCATCGCCGTTGGTTCCACGCCGATATGATGCAGATACTTTTGAACGCTGCCGTACTTCTGTTTCAGATGGCGCAGCGTCTGGGTCATGTTGTCCGGCGCCGATCCCAGCACCGCCTGAGGATCAGCAATCCCCATCCGCCGAAGCAGCGCTGTCTGCGAAGACAGATGCGGATTCAGATATTCGCCGCTGGCGGCATAATCTTCAATGACCGGCTCATCCTCAACCCCGGCCAGCTTCAGTAAAAGCATCGCCGTCAGCCCGGTACGATCCTTCCCCGCCGTACAATGAAACAGCACGCATCCTTCCGTATGGGCCAGACACGCAAACAGCTGCCGCAGCGTGGACTGACTTCCCTCCAGAAGTCCGATATACACTTCCGCCATGGAGCGGGGAAACGATGACGATGCAAAAGGATCTCTGGAATGCACCTGATCCAGCAGAGGAAAAGAAACATGCGGCACTGACAGCTGCGGATCCCGGGCCTGACGCTGCTCCATCTGCGAACGCAGATCCACGACCAGAGACAATCCCATCTGCTGCAATCGCGCCTTATCCTGCCGGGTCAGCGTATTGATCGCATCGCTGCGCAGAAACCGCCGCATTCTTGTCTTTCCTCCCTGCGCCAGCGGATACCCGCCCAGCTCACGGGTATTGCGCGTTCCCTGCAACAAGGGCCGGCTGACGCTGTATCGAAATTGCGTCACGGACCTTCCCCCTTTCCTTTGCCTTCATTATATCAAAAAAAACCGGGATCGCTCCCGGTAAAAAACGTTAGCTGAGCATTTCCGGAACTTCGATGACCTTGACAGTATACTGTCCGTTCTCATCGACATCCACGCTCATCGTGCAGTCTCCTTCATTGCCTCGCTCGATCATCTTGCGGGCAATCAGCGTTTCAATGGTCCGCTGAATATGCCGTTTCATCGGCCGGGCGCCAAAGACCGGATCCACGCCCTGTTTGACGATCTGTGCCTTGGCCGCATCGCTGACCTGCAGCTCGATGTCTTTCTTTGCCAGCCGCTGTGCCAGCTCGCCCAGAAACTTGTCCGCAATTCTGGTCAGCACCGGCTGACTCAGCGCATTGAAGACGATGATCTCATCAATCCGGTTGACAAATTCCGGTTTGAAGTACCGATGTACTTCCTCAAGATAATGCTGGTTGCGCTCCTGACGGTTTTCTTCAAAAGCGTATTGAGAACCCAGATTGCTGGTCATGATGATCAGCGTGTTTTTGAAATCCACCGTCACGCCCTTGTTGTCTGTAATCCGTCCGTCATCGAGAATCTGCAGCAGAATGTTGAATACATCCGGATGCGCCTTCTCCACCTCATCCAGAAGGACAATGGAATACGGTTTCCGGCGTACCGCTTCGGTCAGCTGTCCGCCTTCATCATAACCGACATATCCCGGAGGCGCGCCGATCAGACGCGAAACGCTGTGCTTTTCCATGTATTCGCTCATATCGATACGGACGATCTTGGACTCGTCGTCAAACAGCTGTTCTGCCAGCGCCTTGGCCACTTCCGTCTTGCCCACACCGGTCGGACCCAGGAACAAAAACGATCCGATCGGCCGGTTTTCATCCTGGATCTGCGCCTTGGACCGCAGAATCGCTTCGGTCACCAGTTCCAGCGCTTCATCCTGTCCGATAACCCGTTTGGCCAAAACTTCCTGCAGGTGCAGCAGCTTCTGCCTCTCGGTTTCCATCAGCTTGCTGACCTCAATATGCGTCCAGCGCGAGACGACCCGGGCGATCTGCTCCTCATCGACGATTTCCTGAATCATCCGTTCTTCCTTCTTTGTCTGCGTCGCTTCCCGGATTTTACGCTCCAGGGTTGGAATCGTATCGTACTGCAGCTTGGCCGCTTCCTCATAACGCGCTTCATTCTGCGCCTGAGTGAAGTCCAGCCGGGCTTTTTCCAGCTGTTCCTTGTAGCCCTTGGCCTCATCCAGTTTCTGCTTTTCCTGCTGCCACTGGCTGTATTTGATTTCCTTTTCCTCTTTCAGATCAGCCAGTTCCTTCCGCAGCTCCTCCAGCCGCTGCACTGTCTTGGCGTCGGTCTCCTTTTTCAGCGCCGTTTCCTCAATTTCCAGCTGCATGATCCGTCGCATCAGCTCATCCAGTTCCGCCGGCATCGAATCCATTTCCACCCGCAGCGAAGCGCAGGCCTCATCGATCAGATCAATCGCCTTGTCCGGCAGAAAACGGTCGCTGATATACCGGTCAGACATCGTCGCCGCGGCAATGATCGCCTCATCCAGGATCTGTACGCCATGATAGCTTTCAAAACGATCTTTCAGTCCGCGCAGAATGGAAATCGTGTCCTCCACACTCGGCTCATCAACCTGAACCCGCTGGAAACGCCGCTCCAGCGCCGCATCTTTCTCAATGTATTTGCGGTATTCGTCGTACGTCGTGGCGCCGATGCATTTCAATTCACCCCGTGCCAGCATCGGCTTCAGCAGGTTGGCGGCATCCATTGAGCCTTCCGTTTTACCGGCCCCGACCAGATTATGAATCTCATCGATAAACAGAATGATGTTGCCGTCCGCCTGTTTGACCTCATTGAGTACCGCTTTCAGCCGTTCCTCAAACTCACCGCGATATTTCGCGCCGGCGATCAGCGCCCCCATATCCAGTTCGATCAGTTTCTTTTCCTTCAGTCCAAACGGCACATCCCCATTCATGATACGCCAGGCGATGCCCTCAACGATCGCCGTTTTGCCGACGCCCGGTTCACCGATCAGAATCGGGTTGTTTTTGGTTTTTCGCGACAGAATCTCAATGACCCGTCGGATCTCCTCATCCCGGCCGATCACCGGATCGATTTTACCGCTTTTGACATCCTCCACCAGATCGTGGCCGTATTTCTCCAGCGCATCCAGCTGATTTTCCGCATTCTGTTCGTTCATCTTCATCCCTCCTCTGCGCTGTTCTTCTGCTTTTTCTATCTCCTTTTTGGTAATTCCGGTGACCTCCCGGATCGCCCTGGCTACCGCACTGCCGCCAAACAGCAATCCGATCAGGAAGGCAACCGAACTCATGTACGTTTCTTCGTGTGCCTCGCTCCATTTCAGCGCATCCTGATAAGCCTGCGCTACTTCGCGGGAAAGATTGGGCTGACTGACAGAGCTGGAAGAAGGCAGCCGTTTCATGTAACTGTCGATCACCTGCAGCGTCTTCTGCTTATCCTGACCCAGCCGCTGCCACAGGCCGTCAATCCCGTCATCCTCAAAAATGGCCTTCAGACAGTGTTCCACATTCAGCTCGCTCTGTCCGTGACTCTGCGCCAGCTGAATCGCTTCCATCAGAATCTTCTGCAGCCGTTCTGTCATCTTTTCGATATTCATCGTCATGCCTCCTTATCTAATATCATTGTAATCATTTTAGCACTTTAGTCAATAGAGTGCTAAATCATTCTTTTAAGAAAAGGTACAACGGTGTGTACCTTTATTTAAAAGCCCGTTTGAATTTCTCAAACACCGATTCCTTGCCGCCCTTGCTGGAAAGCTTGCGCAGCTTCTCATACAGTTCTTTTTCCTCGCTGCTCAGCCTCTTGGGAATGTCCACCTTGATCTCAACGAGCTCATCGCCCTGCGAGGAAGAACGCAGATCCTTGACTCCCTTGCCTTTCAGACGGAACTGCTGCCCATTCTGTGTACCGGAAGGAATCGTCAGTTCCACATCGCCATAGACGGTCGGCACATCGACGGTGCAGCCCAGCGTCGCATCCAGCGAAGAAATCGGAATCGTAATGTAGATATTGCGGCCATCGCGAACGAAATAATCATGCTTGGCAACAAGAATCTCAATATACAGATCACCATTAGCTCCCCCATTGGCGCCGCGTTCTCCCTTACCGGAAACACGCAGCTGCTGACCGGACTGAATGCCCGCCGGGATTTTGACATCCACGTTGACCCGCTTGTGCTCATAGCCTTTGCCGCCGCACTGAGTACATTTCTTTTTGATCCGCTTGCCGCTGCCGCCGCAATCCGGACAGACGCTCTGCGACTGGAAAACACCGAAAGGCGTCCGCTGCTGCGAGACGATGGTGCCCGAACCGTGGCAGGTCGGACAGCTGACGACATCATCGCGGGAATTGGCGCCGCTGCCCATGCATTTGGAGCACGGTTCATCCACATCCAGCGTAATTGTTTCCGTCTTGCCGAAAATCGCGTCCATAAAGCTGATCCGCATCTGCATATAGCGGTCCTGACCCTTGCGCGGACCATTGCTGCGCCGTCCGCTGCTGCTGCCAAAGCCGCCGCCGAAGAAAGAACCGAAAATATCGTTCAGATCGTCGAATCCGGCGCTGCCAAAACCGCCGCTAAAGCCGCCTGCGCCGCCCATGCCTTCCATACCGGCATGGCCGAACTGATCATAGGTCGCCTTTTTCTGCGGATCGCTGAGCACTTCATAAGCCTCGTTGATCTCCTTGAACTTCTCTTCCGCTCCCGGTTCCTTGTTGATATCCGGATGGTATTTCTTGGCCATCCGGCGGTAAGCTTTCTTTATCTCATCATCAGAAGCACCCTTGCTGATGCCCAGCACTTCATAATAATCCCGTTTTTCACTCATTCGCATCACCCTCCTGCCTCTGTTGTCCTCGTTCGGTCACGACGATGCGCCGCAGCCGCGATTCACATCGGGTTTTATTGTATCACATTCCGCCGCAAAAGCGAGACTGTCGTCCCTGTTTGCGGCTGTTTTTTGTCCAAACCCACTTCACTGCCTTGCAGTCAGAAAGGAAATGAGCGCCGCTCTGGTTGACAGGAACACGGAAACCCCGGTCTGCCGCCGGGATTTCCGTCCATTTCTACTAGTTCTTTTCCTTGAAATCCGCATCGACAACGTTGTCGTCGCCAGCCGCGGCACCGCCATCGGTTCCCTGTGCTGAAGCCTGCTGCTGATACATGGCCTGAGCCATCTCATTAGCCGCTTTTTCCAGCTGGTCCATCTTGGTTCTCAGCGTATCGATGTCGTTGTTATCGATCGCCGTCCGCAGCTCGTCACGCAGTTTCTTGACTTCTTCCTTCTGCTGCTCCGTCACGTTGGCGTTATCGGTATTCAGCGTTTCGTCGATCTGATTGATGAATGCTTCCGCACGATTCTTCAGCTCGATCTCTTCTTTCCGCTTGTCGTCTTCTGCCTTGTGATCCTCAGCTTCCCGAACCATCCGATCGATTTCCTCATCGCTCAGACCGGAAGAGTTGGTAATCGTAATCGACTGCGACTTACCGGTACCTTTATCCTTGGCGGAAACATGCACGATGCCGTTAGCGTCGATATCAAAGGTGACCTCGATCTGCGGTACGCCGCGGCGGGCCGGAGCGATACCGCCCAGCTGGAAGTTGCCCAGCGTCTTGTTGTCGTTGGCCATCGGCCGTTCACCCTGCAATACGTGGATGTCTACCGCCGGCTGATTGTCTGCCGCTGTGGAGAAGACCTGACTCTTGGAAGTCGGAATTGTCGTATTCCGCGGAATCAGCACCGTCATCACGCCGCCCAGCGTTTCAATACCCAGGCTCAGCGGAGTCACATCCAGCAGCAGAACATCCTTGACGTCACCGCTAAGAACGCCGCCCTGAATCGCCGCGCCCATCGCTACAACCTCATCCGGGTTGACGGAATGATTCGGTTCCTTCCCCAGTTCACGGCGTACCGCTTCCTGAACGGCCGGAATCCGGGTAGAGCCGCCGACCAGCAGTACCTGATCGATGTCATTCTTCGTCAGTCCGGCATCTTTGAGCGCCTGCCGAACCGGTTCGACTGTCCGATCCACCAGGAATTTGGTCATTGAATCAAACTGCGCCCGGGTCAGCGTCGCCTCAAAATGCAGCGGTCCGGAAGCCCCTGCCGAAATAAACGGCAGCGAAATCTGTGTCTGAACCATACCGGACAGATCCTTCTTCGCTTTTTCCGCAGCTTCCTTCATCCGCTGCAGCGCCATCCGGTCCTGTTTCAAATCAATCCCGTTTTCCTTGCGGAACTGATCGGTCATCCAGTCAACGATCACGTTATCGAAATCGTCGCCGCCCAGATGGTTGTCACCGGAGGTGGACAGCACTTCGAAAGTACCGTCGGCCAGATCCAGAATGGAAACGTCGAATGTGCCGCCGCCCAAGTCGAAAACGAGCACCTTCTGTTCCTTGTCCGTCTTGTCAATACCAAACGCCAGCGCCGCGGCTGTCGGTTCGTTGATAATCCGTTCCACTTCCAGCCCTGCGATCTTGCCGGCATCCTTGGTCGCCTGACGCTGAGCATCGTTAAAGTAGGCCGGTACGGTGATTACCGCCTTATCTACCTTTTCTCCCAGATAGCTTTCCGCATAGTCCTTCATATAGCTCAGAATCATCGCGGAAATTTCCTGCGGAGTGTAATCCTTGCCGTTCAGATGAACTTTTTCGTTGGTTCCCATCTTCCGCTTGATCGAAATAATGGAATCCTTGTTGGTGACGACCTGACGTTTCGCCGCGTCACCGACGATCCGCTCGCCATTTTTGAACGCTACAACCGAAGGGGTTGTGCGGTTGCCTTCCGGATTGGTGATGACTTTTGGCTCGCTGCCTTCCATCACGGCAACGCAGCTGTTAGTTGTACCCAGGTCAATACCGATAATCTTTCCCATATTCAATTCCTCCTTATTCAATTTCATTTACTCGCTGACTTTGACCATCGCGGCTCTGAGAATGCGGTCTTTCAATACGTACCCTTTCTGCAGTACCTCGGTCACCTGATTGGGCTCGACGCCCTCCACTTTTTCCGTCATCAGCGCCTGATGGAAATTCGGATCAAATTCCTTGCCTTCCGCCTCGATTTCGGCGACGCCCTCTTTGGTCAGAGCGTGAACAAGCTGTTGATAAATCATTTCGATCCCTTTGCGGTAACTTTCCGTTTCCGGCGTTGCCGGCTGGGCCAGCGCCCGCTCCAGGTTGTCCAGCACCGGCAGGATATCCAGCGCAAAGCTCTGAATACGATATTTCTTGCTCTGCTCGAATTCCTGCTGAAGACGGCGCCGTGTATTCTCGGTATCCGCGTAAGCTTTCATGTATTCGTTCTTCAGTTTCTGATTCTCACCTTCCAGCTCACTGATCCGTGTCTTCAGTTCCTCCACTTCACTCTTTTTCGTGAAAAATCCTTTCTTTTTCTCTTCTTTTTTCTCCGATGCAGCACTCTGGTCAGCCTCTTCCGTTACGCTGGCCTGCTGCTCGCTGCAGCTGGTCTCCGGCTTCGGTTCAGCCTGCGGTTCAGGCGTTTCCTGCGTCACTTCGTTTTCCTTCATTTCTTCCTGGTTATTCATGACTGCCTCCTTTTCCATTTCCATACAAGCTTTCAATGGACTGACGGACCATTTCCAGCAGGGAAACAATCTTATCATAATCCATCCGCGATGGTCCGACAACCATCAGCTGTCCTTCCTCTTCCGGACTGATTCTGAATTTACTGGAAACGACCGCCATGTCGTTGCCCCAGACCAGCTGGGTATTTTCACCCATCTGCAATGCCAGCTCCTGATTGTCGCTGGTACTGATCCGGCGCCACAGACTCGGATTTTCCATCATCGTCATCAGTTCCTTCAGCTTTTCAATATCCGCAAATTCCGGCTGATACAGCATGTTGTTGCGACCGCTGAAATACACGTTGTCACTGGCGCTGGCAAATCGCACAAACGCGTTGACAAAGGCCTGAAACAGCATCTCATGCCGTTTGACATGCGCCGCCAGCAGCGGCTTGATGGATTCCATCTTCTCAACCACATCCTTGATCAGCGTTCCTTTCAGCCGATCGTTCAGAATCTGACAGCAGGTCTGGATGTCTTCCACAGAAAGATCGTCCTCGAACTGAAAAGTCCGGTTTTCCGTATGCCCCAGATCGGTGATAAACACCGCGACCGCGCTGCGGTTACTGATAGGAAACAGCTTGATATGCTCCAGCCGCTGCCGGCTGGCATCCGGCCCCAGTACGCCGGAGGTCAGATTGGTCATCTGAGAGAGGATATCGCAGCTTTGCCGGATTGCCTCTTCCATATTCAGAGGCTTACTGGACAACTGCTGCCGGATCGCCACCTCCAGCTGACTGTCCACCCTGGTTTCCATCAGGTGCTCGCAATAGAACTTGTAGCCCTTGGTCGAGGGAACACGCCCGCTGGAAGTATGCGTCTTTTCCAGCAGTCCCATCTCTTCCAGAACCATCATGTCGTTGCGGATCGTCGCACTCGAGTACGGAAGCTGATACTTTTCCATCAGTGTTTTGGAACCGACCGGTTCCGCCGTCTGGACAAACTCATCCACGATCGCCTTGAAAATTTCAATACGTCTTGGTGTCAGCATGTCCCCGCCTCCTTTAGCACTCTTTCCTGATGTCTGCTAACAGTATAATCCTTCTGTCTGGCACTGTCAAGCCCAGAGTGCTAAATTTTCACAGTTTTTTTCATCGATGAAAACAACCGGCAAAAATAAAAAGCGAACGTTGCCGCTCTGTTCGCCATCCACTGGATTTTTCATTCTCGTTTCCTTCATTCCCGTCGTTTTCCTGCCAGCAGCAGCGTCGCAAACAGTCCTGCCATCCATACGCCATACAGCAAAGGCTCTGCCCATGCAGTCAGCCAGCAAAGCCATGCGGACGCGGCAAACGGAAGAATCAGCAGAGAAACGCACAGAAAAATTCGCATCGCCTTCACAATGCTGCCCCAATTGCGATTGCTGAAGCGCAATCCGACCACGTTCATGCGAAACGGCCCGTCGGCAACAAAGGAAAGCACATTGTCATCATAATAACGAGGCAGCCGCAGCCGAACCAGAAAGCAGAAATAAACCGCAAACAGTCCGTTCAGCAGCCATGCCGTATCCAGATGCGCCGAATGGATTCCCGCTGTTGCCAACGCCATCCTGCCGGCTGCACCCCCGGCCAGCGCAACCAGACACAGGATTCCCCATTTGTGCTGATCCGGCTGCTGCCAGCAACGCGGCGGCTTCTGATCGCCATATTGAACCGCGGTCTGCACCACCGCTTCCACCTGTTCTTCTTCCATCGGCAAAACATGCTCCCGCTTTTCACATAACAGCAGTTCCGTCACCGACACCTTCAGAATCTGTGACAGCGGAATCAGCAAAGCCGTATCCGGCATGCTGACGCCGGTTTCCCATTTGCTGACCGCCTTGTCTGTGATCATCAGACGATGCGCCAGCTCCTTCTGCGTCATTCCGTTTTCCCGCCGCAGCCGTGCAATGAAGGCTCCCAGTTTTCGTTTATCAATCTCACTCATCCTGACCCCCTCTTTCCTCGCTCATCCTAGCATGATCCTGCCTTTTCAGGCAACCGAATCTGATTCGAGTTGCCGTTTTGAAGTCGAATTCCGTCGAACAGAGATCTCTTTTTCCAGCCGGGAAGCCAGTTGCATCAGCATAAGCTGAAGAAGGAGGAAACGCATGAAAAACATCCTTTCTCTTGCACTGTTGCTGCTATTGACGATACTGCTGGCCTGCGGTGCCACCACCTTCGACGCATCGGCTCAGGCATTGACGCTGTGGTTTGAAAAACTGGTTCCCTCCCTGTTTGCCGGCATGGTGCTGATCCGTATTCTGGATGAACAGGGGATTCTGCGCTGGCTCGCTCAGATCGGCTTCGGCTGGAGCGAAGCAGTATTTCACATCAGTCCGCAGGCTTTTTCACTGGTCGTCGCTTCCTTCTTTCTCGGCTCGCCAGCCGGTCAGATTCTGATCGACGAGTATGTCGCTGACCACCGGCTTGATCCACCGGCGGCGCGGCGGCTGGCGTTATGCGTCTGCGTGAGTACCCCTACCTTCGTGCTGATCACCTGCGGCGCCGTATTGCTGCAATCCATGCCGATGGGGCTGGCTTTGTGGCTGGCGCAGCTGCTGGCGGTCATGATGCTGCTGTTTTTTACCCGGGGTCTTCCTGTCCGTCTGAAAGATACCCCGTTGCACCCTGTCCCCTCGTTATTTGAAAGTCTGCGCACCAGTGTCATTCAAAGTGGAATCAGTCTTTATTTCATCGGCGCCTATCTTCTGATGGCTTTGGTTTTGATTCAGCTGGCCGCGCTGATCATCCCGGCGCGCGGGCTGCTTCCATTACAGTGTATCGGCGAGTTTTCGCTGGGGGTGGAACAGGTTTCCCATCTGCCCCTTCCCCTTTCGCGGCGCACGCTGTTCATGGGGCTGATCCTGGGCTTTGCCAGCTTCAGCGTTCATCTTCAGGTCCTCTCGCTGACCCCGCATCTGCAGCTGCGTTACCGCACCTTTTTCCTGTTTCGCATTGCGCAGTGTCTGTTAAGCGGAATGATTCTCAGCCTGCTGCTGATCCTGCTGTGCTGGCGTACAGGCTGAACAAAAGACGCCCTCTGGCGTCTTTTGTGCTCTGATCACGGCTACAGCCGGATCTTTTTTTTCAGCGGATTCAGTTCCTGCTCCACTTCCTCGATGATGGCCTCCGGAATAAACTTGCTCAGATCGCCGTTATTCAGCGCAATTTCCTTGGATACGGAAGAGGACAGAAAGGAAAAGCGGGGACGGGCGACGAAAAAAACCGTTTCGATGCTGTCATCCAGATACATGTTGGCCGTCGCCTGCTGCAGTTCATATTCGTAATCCATGACCGCCCGGATTCCGCGGATCAGCACCTGCGCTCCGATAGAATGGGCAAATCTGACTGTCAGACCATGGCCGACCACGACCGAGACATTGGGCAGATCACGGGTGATCTTGCGCAGCATTTCAATGCGTTCTTCTTCGGTGAAGGCGCTCTTTTTTTTCGGGTTTTTCATGATAGCGATGACCAGTTCATCAAACACCGAAGAAGCTCTGGTAATGATATCCAGATGCCCGTAAGTTGGCGGATCAAACGATCCCGGATAAACTGCTTTTTTCATGATTCTGACTCCTTTCGATATATGCTGATTCGGCTGATGCCGTATACCGCTTCCCTGATTTTTGTTAACTGCCCCACCTGTTCATCCAGAACGGTTTCACGAAGACTTTCCGCAATCACCGTTGCGTTGTCTGCAAGCAGTCCGGAAGCCTCCAGTCGGATCAGAACCTCGGCCAAAGGCTGACGCTGATAAGGCGGATCCAGATAGACCAGATCCAATCGCAAAGCCTCACGCTGACATCGCCG
Source organism: uncultured Holdemania sp. (assembly GCA_904395815.1). Lineage (GTDB taxonomy): Bacteria > Bacillota_I > Bacilli_A > Erysipelotrichales > Erysipelotrichaceae > Holdemania. The sequence continues at coordinate 36,700 of CAJFOC010000055.1, read as the reverse complement.
CAGCGCCGCCTGCCAGTCCATCTTCCAAACCGAACTGACCTGCTGCACCCCCAGCGCGGCGATATTGCGGCGAATGACATCGACCGCCTCCATGCTGCGATCCACAAAAACAACCCGCTCCATTCCCCGCGACAACGCTTCCAGCCCCACCGCGCCGCTGCCGGCAAACAGATCCAGCATGATGCCGCCTTCAAAATAAGGACCGATGCGGTTGAATACCGCTTCTCTGACCTTGTCCAGCGTCGGGCGGGTCTGATCGCTGCGCGGCGCTTCAATCCGGCGGGAACGGAAATTTCCAGCAACAATACGCATTTTTTTCACCTCGTCTGTATAAAGCGGGAAAAGCGGGGAAAGATAGGAATGCATCGCAAGATGCAATCCCCCAATCTTTGTTTCTCCTCTCCCTTTCTTTTGAATCCCCAAACCATTTTTGGGGATTCTTTTTTAATCCAGTTTTTTCTGCCGGTATTGCGCGATGACCGCCTGCGCCATGCCGATGGCGATCATCACCGCCATCGTGCTGGAACCGCCGGAGGAAATCATCAGCAGCGGAACCCCGGTCAGAGGAATCAGACCGGTCACTCCACCGACATTGAACAAAAAATGAATGAAGAAATACATCGATACGCCGACCAGAACGACCCGGCCGCGCTGACTTTTCATTTTCATCGCAAACATCAGCATGCGTCCGACAAGAAAGCCATAGCTGATCAGAATGATGAGAAAACCAAAAATTCCCAGCTCCTCAACGACAATGGCCAGAATAAAGTCCGTGCTGGCCGCTGGGAAATTGGTATATTTCTGAATGGAATTGCCATACCCCAACCCCGTCCATCCGCCGCGGGCAAAGGAAACCAGGCCGTTGATCAGCTGATATCCTGAGCCATACTGATCCGCAAACGGATTCATCGCCGAAGTAAAACGCTGGATCTGATAGCTTTCAAACGGCAGGCTTTCGATCAGATGCTCTCCCATCGGCGACAGAATCCAGACTGTGAAAGCAACACCGATCAGCAGGATAATGACCAATCCACGCTGCAGCCTGGCCAGCGCCGGATGCGATACGACAAGAAAACAGATGCAGGCAATGCCGGCCATGACGATTGCCGAGCCGAAATCGGACTGCAGAATCGCCACGATAAAACAGAAACCGCCGACGATCAGCAGCGGATTGCGCAGCAGATCGCGGGCACTCAGCTTCTGATTGCGAATATCTCCCAAATACGTCGCGATTACCATGATGATGACCACCTTGGCAAATTCGGAAGGCTGGATCGTCACTTCCTGTCCCGGGATTGGAATCTTTATCCATGCCCGGGCGCCGCCGACTTCCCAGAACAGCGCCATCAGCAGCAGAATGAACGTCATCAGCACTATCGGCGCAATCAGCCGCTTGACTCTTTCAAAACTGAACCAGCGCGCCATCACAACCATGCCCAGATAGCCGGCAACGGTAAAAACAAGCTGTTTGATGATCGTCTTGGCCAGCGACATCACATCGCCGCCTGCCTGTCCCATTGTCGCCGAAGCCACCATGAACAGTCCAAACACCGCCAAAATCAGCGTACAGAGATGGATGATCATGTCGTAGCGATAAGGCATCCGCAGTGAAAACTTCCGTCTTTGAGTCACATTCATCCGCCTCCTGTCCCTCATTTTACCATACTTCCACAGTCTCTACAAAACAAAGTCATCCTGTTCAGATCACAGCCGTTGACTGACGCAGCTCTTATCCTTATTATAGTGAGAAAAGGTGAAATCCTGTCCTCCGTGAAATTTTTCTTCCCTTCCGCATCAATTTTGAGTATCATATAGAGTGAGGTAGATTTTATGGACATTAACATGGATACAATTATCAAAGACTGCGACAGCCGTCTGCGCGGCAAATCAGTGCCGGTGCCTTTACCGCTGTCTGAAACGGATAAAACAACATTGATGGATCTTTTAACGTACGTCAGAGAGTCGACGGATCCGCAGCTGGCTGAAGAAAAAAACCTGCGGCCGGCGGTCGGTATCGCGGCGATCCAGGTCGGCATTCCCCGTCAGCTGCTGGCGGTCGTGGTCGATGAAGAAGACAAATATGGCAACCCGGTGCACTACGAGTATGCGCTGGCCAACGCCCGGATCGTTTCTCAGTCCGTGCAAAGCGCCTATCTGAAAAACGGCGAAGGCTGTCTTTCGGTCGTGGATGAACACGCCGGTTATGTCGTACGCAGCGCCCGCATCAAGGTCAAGGCTTATGACCTGTTGCAGGACAAGGAGATCACACTGCGAGCCAGCGGATATCTGGCCATCGTTCTGCAGCATGAGATTGATCATTTCAGCGGTATTCTGTTTTATGACCGGATCAACGCCTCCGATCCTTTCGCGCCAATCGCCGACGCGCTGGTAATCGAATAATTGCTTCTGAAAAACAGGTGCATGTTTTTACAATAGAAAAGAGGGTAATCATGAAAGAGAATAATGCAGCTCCTGCAAAAAAAGCACCGCGAAAAACATCATACCGTAAAAAAACAACTCCATCCGCTGCCGATCATGGAACCGAAATCAAAGCGAAAGCGCCGGTCATGAACCGGCAGACCGACACGCTGATCTATGCGCTGGGCGGCATGGGTGAAATCGGCAAGAACATGTATTGCTTTGAACATCAGGATGAAATCATCATTGTAGACGCCGGCGTCCGGTTTCCGGAAGATAATCTTCTCGGCGTGGATTACGTCATTCCTGATTACACTTATCTGATCAAGAATCAGCACAAGATCAAGGCGCTGATCATCACCCACGGCCATGAAGATCATATCGGCGGCATTCCGTTTTTTCTGCAGTCGGTACGGCTGGAAAAAATCTATGCGCCGCGCTTTGCCTGTTCCCTGATTCTGAAAAAGCTGGAAGAACGGCGGATGAGCCGTCAGGTCAAGCTGGTTGAAATCAATGCGGATTCGCGCGTGGTGACCGAACACTTTCAGGTGGGCTTTTTCAACACCATTCATTCCATTCCTGATTCGCTGGGAATTCTGATCAACACGCCCAACGGCCGGATTGTCGAAACCGGAGATTTCAAGTTTGATCTGACCCCGATCGGAACCAACAGCGATTATCAGAAAATGGCTTATATCGGTCAGATCGGCGTCAGCCTGCTGATGAGCGATTCGACCAACTCCGAAGTTTCCGGATTCTCCATCAGTGAGAAAAAAGTGGCTCAGTCCATTCTGGAAATCACCCGCAAGACACCGGGAAGACTGATCGTTTCCACCTTCGCTTCCAACGTCAACCGGGTAGGTCAGATTCTGGATGCGGCCGTTGCCTGCGGACGAAAGGTCGCGGTGTTTGGCCGGTCGATGGAAAACGTCGTGACGATCGCCCGCAAACTGGGAATTATTTCGCTGTCCGACAAGCATTTCATTACCGGTGATCAGCTCAATTCCCTGCCTACCAACAAGATCTGCATCGTCTGCACCGGCTCCCAGGGAGAACCGCTGGCAGCGCTGAGCCGCATTGCCAACGGAACCCATCGCTGGATCAAAATCATCCCGGGCGATACGGTCGTCTTTTCTTCCAATCCGATTCCCGGCAACGCGATGAGCGTTTCTCAGGTTGTCAATCAGCTGACGCGGGTCGGCGCCAATGTGCTGGTCAACAGTCCGCTGACCTCGCTGCATACCACCGGTCATGCTTCCCAGGAAGAACAGAAGCTGATGCTGCAGCTGATCAAGCCGAAGTATTTCATGCCGGTTCATGGCGAATACAAGATGCTCAAGCTGCATGCGGAAAGCGCCATCGAAACCGGAATTCCGCGCGAAAATACCTTTATCTGTTCCAACGGCGACGTGCTGGTTCTGCGCGAGGGCGAAGTATTCCAGACCGATTACCGGATTCAGACAGAAGATATTTATGTCGACGGCAATGATATTTCCGGTCTGTCCACCGCCGTGCTGCGCGACCGCAAGATTCTGGCAGACAACGGCCTGGTGGCGGTCATCGTGACGATTGACTCCCGCGATAACCGGATCCTGTGCCGGCCCAACATCGTTTCCCGCGGTTTTGTGTTCATTAAGGAAAGTCAGACGCTGTTAAAAGAAGCGGAAATGGTCGTTTACGAAGCGCTGAAAAAGAAAATGCAGCAAAAGACCACCTTCGGTGATCTGAAAAACTGCATCCGCGGTTCGCTTGAACCTTTCCTGTACAAGAAAACCAATCGCAACCCGATTGTTATTCCGGTTATTCTGAACCAGAAAGCCGCGATGCAGCAGCTGCGGCAGAAACAGGAAGCGCACGCTGCGTCCCGCGAACAGGCAAAACCGGCACGCCGGACACGGACGTCTTCCGCGGAAACCAAAACGCCGGCATCCCGGCGTCCGCGTCAGTCCAAATCCAAAGCTGCGGCAGAAAACGAAAAATAAGAAGCTGCATTGAAGCGATCTTTTCCGTTTGGATATCCCAATCTGAAGATCGTTTCACAGCTTCTTTTTTTATTGATGACTCAAAGCAGCGATGACCTCTGCCGGTCCCTGCTTCTGGCAGGAAGGAATAATCCGACTGGCCAGCGCTTTGATTTCCGGACGGGCATTGTCTACTGCATAGCTGCAGGGATACAGTTCGAACAGGCAGCGATCATTCAGATCGTCCCCGAAAACCGCAATCTGACAGCGATCCAGCTGCAGCAGTTCTCGCAGCTGTTCCAGAGCTGCCGCCTTGTTGCACTGCCGCGGCAGCACTTCCAGATTCCGGGCAAACGCGGAAGTCAGCTCCACGGTGGTCAAGGAGGAAAGCGTACGCCGTACAGCAGCCAACGCCGCCAGATTGTTGCTGCGAATTTCCACCTTGAAGATCGGTTCCTCAATCTGATCAGGGCGCTGCCGCTGCTGCACCTCACTTAGAAATCGGGCCATCGGATAGTTTGCCGCATTTTTCCCTGATCCTTCGATACCGATATATTGTTCATAGTGCTCCTGCAGATCGCGGAAAATGATTTTGCTTTCTCCGGCATAGACCGTAATCAGCAAACCGCTGTCCTGACACAGATCCAGAATCTGCTCCACCTGCGGCAGCGACAACGTCTGCTGCCGCAGACAGTGATCTTCAGCATCTCTCAGCTCCGCCCCGTTCAGATCGATCAGCCAGCTGCTGATCTGCGCCTGACGCAAAATCTTCCGGGCTGCCGGTGCGTTTCTGCCGGTAGCGGCACAGAAATCAATCCCGGCCTGCTGAGCCTGCCGGATCGCCTGAGCCACCCGCGGATAAATAGTCTGTGTCTGCTGATCCAGAATCGTCCCGTCGAAATCACAGACGATCAGTCGAATCATCGCCTTTCTCCCCTTTCCATTGAAAAAACAGTTTCCTTGGAGGGAAACTGTCATTTTCTTATTTTACCTCAATGATCTTCATCATGTTGGCGCTGCCCTCACCAGTCGGATATCCTGCCGACATGATGATCAGCTGACCCGGCTTCAGACCATAGCCCTTGGCAATCGTGCTGGCCAGTTCGTCGTCATTGGTCATCTCGTTTTGAATATCCGAGAAGATTGGAATGACGCCCCAGTAAGCCTCCAGCTTACGCTGAGTACTCTTGGTGAACGTCACCGCCAGAATCGGTACGCTTGGTCTGTACTTGGAAATTCTTCTGGCTGTCGTTCCGCCCTGAGTGAAGACGACGACCGCGCCGACATTGTCCAGCGTCAGCGTCGCATCGGAAACCGCAATGCCGATCGCATCCTGGATCGTCTTATGGCTGGACTGAATGGAATGACTCAGTCGCTCACGGTAAGGAATGATGGATTCGGCTGCCGCCGCAATCGTCGCCATCGTTCTGACCGCTTCCACCGGATATTCGCCAGCCGCCGACTCACCCGACAGCATGACCGCATCGGAGCCATCCAGTACCGCATTGGCTACGTCGCTGGCCTCTGCCCGGGTCGGCCGCGGATTGCTCATCATCGATTCCAGCATGTGCGTCGCCGTGATGACCGGCTTGCCCATATCATTGGCTTTGTGAATAATTCTCTTCTGATAGATCGGCACCAGCTGCGGAGCGACTTCCACGCCCATATCACCACGCGCGACCATCACGCCATCCGCTACTTCCAGAATCGAATCCAGGTTGTCTACGCCTTCCTGGTTTTCAATCTTGGCGATGATCTGAATGTTCGGCTTGCCCATTTCAATCAGGATTTTGCGGATCGCCAGCACGTCATCTGCCCGGCGGACAAACGAAGCGGCGATGAAGTCCACATCCTTTTCGCAGCCGAAACGAATATCGGAATCGTCTTTTTCCGAAATGAACGGCATGCTCAGCTTGACATTCGGCACGTTGCAGCCTTTGCGGGTCTTGATCACACCGCTGTTTTCAATCCGGCAGGTCATTTCCTCGCCGTTGTTTTCCAGAATCGTCAGACGCATTTTGCCATCGTCAATCAGGATGTAGTCTCCCGGCACGACATCGTCAAACAACTCCGGACAGGCGATATGGAAATGTTCATGATCGCCTTCTATTTCCTGACGGCAGATGCGAACCACATCTCCCTTGGTGAATTCCGCCGAACCGTTCTTGAAAACGCCGCAGCGGATTTCCGGACCCTTGGTATCCAGCATGACTGCCAGATTGATTCCGATCCGCTCGCTGACCTCACGGATCATGTCGATCCGTTCCCCATGCGTCTTGTGATCCTCATGAGAAAAATTGCAGCGAACGATATTCATTCCTTCCTTGGCCAGTTTTTCCACCATTTCCGGCGTGTTGCTGGCCGGTCCCAGCGTACATACAATTTTGGTTTTCTTACCCATCATACAACTGAACTCCTCCTTATTTAAATCAGTCGATCGAACAGACGAACCAGATCCTTGCGGGAATGGCGCGGCGACGAGAGCGCCTCCTCAATCGGAGCCGAGGTGATTTTGTTGTCGACAATCCCGACGCAGTGACCTCCGATCCCCTCCATCAGAAGATCCACTGCTTTCTCACCCATCTGCGAAGCCAGCACACGATCCCGCGGCGTCGGCGAACCGCCGCGCTGCACATGTCCCAATACCGTTGCCCGGCCGGCAAATCCGGTATTCTGAGAAATCTTGCGGGCCAGTTCGTCCACATCGGTAATCTTTTCCGAAATGACAACGATAGCATGCCGTTTTTTCACCGCTTTATCCAGATAACGCAGCCGTTCCAGCACATCCAGTTCATCATAGCCGGTTTCCGCCGTGATGACGATTTCCGCACCGCAGGAAATTGCGGCCCAGACCGCCAGATCGCCGCAGCGGTTCCCCATGACTTCGACTACCGAACAGCGATGATGAGAACTGGACGTATCGCGAAGCTTATCCACCGCTTCCACAACCGTGTTCAGCGCAGTATCAAAGCCGATCGTAAAATCCGTTCCCGGAATATCGTTATCGATCGTTCCCGGCAGGCCGATGCAGTTGATGCCCAGCTTGGTCAGCGCGCTGGCGCCCCGGTAAGAACCGTCGCCGCCGATGACGACAATGGCATCAATCTTTGCCTTCTGCAGCGTTTCCACCGCTTTTTTCTGCACTGCCGTATCCTTGAATTCCGTCAGCCGGGCCGATCCCAGTATCGTACCGCCCCGATTGAGAATATCGCTGACCGTGGACTTGTCCATCGGAATGTAATTGCCTTCCACCAGCCCCCGGTAACCGTCTTTGATGCCCATGACTTCAAATCCGTTCGCCAGCGCCACCCGCGTTACCGACCGGATTGCCGCATTCATTCCCGGCGCGTCTCCGCCTGACGTCAGAATTCCAATTCTCCTAATCATCCGGATCCCTCCTGTCATTTCCTGTACTATCATAGCATTGTTTAGTGCCGTTGTGAAACCTAATTTGACGGATTTCGCCGATTTTTTCCAGTGATTTTCAGCTCTTTTGACAGGGTTTTGATGCGTTCCATAATTCTAACCGCTTTCAATTCTTCCTTCTCCGATTTCTGGTTGTACATGTAGTGATTCTCTAATGAAACAAAGCTTTCATTGCTTGTAAACCAGGTCGTCCGACGCTGTTCCATCCGCTGATTGAACACCGGCAGAAGAATCTCATCCCGCAGCCAGGAAGTCACGCTCTCCGCCCCGATATCGTCAAACACCGCGAAGTCCGCCCGCTTCATCCGATCGATTTCCTCTTCAAAACCGGCGCTGTCATCCAGCAGCCGTTTGATGCGGGAAGCCATGGTCGGCACATGAACAAAGATGACCGAGCGGCCGCGGCGGGCATAATCGTTGCAGGCGCAGGCGGCAAGATAAGTCTTCCCTACTCCCGGCGCGCCAAACAGATAAAGTCCTCTTTCCTGCGGCGCCAGTAACGCCTGCGAAATTTTGGCTACCGCCATGGCGTAAGACGGCTCTTGCTGGTCTATGTTGATCTCATTGATGGAAACGGTCCGCAAAGCCGGCGGCAGATCATCAATCAGATAACGATGCATGTGCTTCTGCGCCTGCTGTTTCTGCCGGGCATAGCGGCACGGCCGCACCTGCAGGCTCAGAAACCCGCCGTACCAGAGATCAAGGACCTCGCCCACACGCTTTTGCCGGCACTGTTCCAATCCGCCGCAGCCCTGACAAAGTGTCAGCTGATCGATCCACTGGCGAAAGCGATACGGATAATCGTCCACCCAGCGTTCATCCAGCTGATTCTCGCTCAGAAACTGTCTGACCTGCGGATGCTGCTTCAGCTGGGCGGCCAGCTGTTGTTTTTCCTTACGCTGCTGTTCGTTCAGTTCGACTGACCATTGAACCGCTTTCATCGCTTATCCCTCTCTTTCCCGCAGCTGACGGCGGATTTCCTCGAATTCTTCACGATTGAAATCTTCCGTAACCTCCTGTGACGCAGCCTGTGAGGACTGCTGATAATAATCCGGCAGCACATCGCGGCGCTGAACGGCAGCGCGCGGCCGTCTTGGCTTTTTCGTTTCCGCAATGGCCTTGTCCACGCTGTCGACTCCGTTGCGCATCCAGGCCGCCGCCACCGATTCGACAAACGAGCGAACCAGCCGGTTATCGCTGATTTTCAGCACATATTCCAGCAGCACATTGACGACCTGCGGCGGCATCTTCAGTTCGCTGACCAGCATTTCGATAATCCGCTTATCGTTGTCAGTGACTGCCACGCCGTGTTGTAATGACTGCAGAAAAGCCACCGGCGGCAGATCATACGGTCCTGCCGCTTTGGATGGCGCTTTGGGTTTCTGCACAAACGCCAGCGAACGCAGTTTCTGCACATCCAGCGAGTTGTCCGCGTTGTTCGTGCTGCGTCCGACCATCACCAGCATCTCATCCGCGCTGTAGCCATACATCGTCGCCAGCTCCCCGATCAGCCGCAGATTGTCACTGGTACGGGCTTCGATGGGAAAGACGAGGTTGCTGGCACGGCTTAAAAAGCGGTCGTAGTCAAACCGGATGGACGGATGCTGACGGTCATCAAACTGATAACGCGGCCGAATCTGAGAAAACTGCTCCTCGCTCTGCTCGTCCCAGTTTTCGATCACAGAACTCTTCAATGTCTGGGTGATTTCCTCAAACCCATCGCGGCTGACTTCCAGATGCGACAGCTTGTTGAGCGACATCTGATAATTGCTGTTGCCCATCCGGCGGCAATACAGACGGCTCAGCACCTCATGCTTGAAAAACTGATCGGCGCTCAGCGGCTGATACAGTACGTACACATAGTTGTTTTTCTCTTCTTTTTCCCGCCGGTAACAGCGCAATAACATCATCTCTTCCAGTCTGCGGCGCGCCTGTTCCAATACCGTGATATCCATATTCATCGTTCTGCACAGCCGGCTGTGACTTTCATAGGAACGCTGATGTTTCGCTTCGCTGTACAGCGTCAGATACAGGGAAACCCCATCGCAGCCCACCAGCGGCTGATACAGCGACATCAGCGCATAAAGATGATCCTGTCCCAGCGGGCGGAGCACCTCACACCGGAAGGTGTCTTTCGCTTTCAGCTGCATCGTATTTCTCCCTGATCCATTGCCGGATCGTCGCTCTCATCGCTTCCAGGTCGCCGTCATTGACGATGACCAGCGTAGCCCCGGCTTCCTTCTGCTGCGGACTCATCTGCGCTGCCATCCGGCGCAGCGCTTCCTGACGCGAAATGTGACGGCCCTGCTGCAGCCGCTGCAGAATCAGCGGCTGCGGCGCACTGACCGTAATGATTTCATCAAAAAGAGACTGCAGTCCCGCCTCAAACAACAGCGGCACCTCGGCAAACCACCAGTCGCCCTGACAGCGCCGCGCATCCTCCATCATTTTCTCAATAATCAGCGGATGCGTCAGCTCTTCCAGCTGCCGCCGCGCCGCTGGATCATCAAACACCAGACGGGCCAGACGGCTGCGGTCCAGCTGTCCCTGATCATCACAGATCTGCTCGCCAAAGGTCTGCATGCAGCGCTGCCAGCCAGGCTGTCCGGGCTGCATCAGCTGGCGGGACGCCTCGTCGCAGTCAAAGACCGGATATCCCATTTCCCTGAGAATCCGGCTGAGCGTGGATTTGCCGCTGCCCATCACTCCGGTAATCGCCGTTTTGATCATCAGCCATTCCCCCGTTTCTTCTGACAATGCGGACAGAAATAAGTTCCCCGCTGTCCGACCATGATTTTGACAATGGGCCGGCCGCAGAGCGGACAGGGTTCTCCCTGACGCCCGTGCACCTTCACCTGCAGCTGAAACAGCCCGGTGACTCCCAGAGATGAAGTATAGCTGCGGATCGTTGATCCGCCAGCCTCAATCGCGCGGCTTAACAACTCCCGCGTTACCTGCGGCAAAGCGCGGATCTGACTGCGCGTCAGCTGATCACAGCGTCGTCGCGGGTCTGTCCGCAGCGCAAAACAGATTTCATTGGCATAGATGTTGCCGATGCCGGCCACAAAACTCTGATCCAGCAGGCAGGTTTTGATGGCGATGCGCTTCTTCTTCAGCACGCACCGGCAATACTCCTCGTTAAACGCCTCGTCAAACGGTTCCGGCCCCAGCTGATGAAAATGCGTCAGATCCGGATTCGCCTCCAACAGCTCCATCCGGCCGAATTTGCGCGTATCATGATAGCGCAGCTGCGTTCCGTCATCCAGATCAAAAATAACATGCACATGCCGGGACAGCGGTTCGCAAGGCAGCTGAACATAAAACTTGCCTTCCATCCGCAGATGAACCGCCAGCGTCCGATCATCCAGTCCCAGTATCAGATACTTTCCCCGCCGGTCAAAGCGGCGGAAATGCTGTCCTTTCAGCGCGTCGCAAAATGTCTGAACCTCTCCGCCGACCACCGGCGGCCAACTCACGCTGACCCGTTCGATGCGGCGGCCTTCGATTAACCGCTGCAGCGTCCGGACCACCGTTTCCACTTCCGGCAGCTCAGGCATTATTTCGCCTCATACCAGGTCTTGCCGACCTTGGTTTCCGCTACCAGCGGGACTTTCAGCTCCATGACCTGCTCCATCCCTTCGCGGATAATTTCCTTCAGCTCATCCAGCTCCTGCACTTCCGCGTCAAAAATCAGTTCGTCATGCACCTGCAGGATCATCTTCGATTTCAGCTGCCTCTGACGCAGCTGCCGGTCAATCCGGATCATCGCCAGCTTGATCAGATCGGCCGCCGATCCCTGAATCGGCGCGTTCATGGCCGCCCGCTTGCCGAATTCCCGGATCGTATAGTTTTTATCATGAATTTCCGGCACCTCGCGCCGCCGTCCCAGCATCGTCGCCGTATATCCGTGTTCACGGCAGAATTCCACGACCTGATCCATATAGCGGGAAATGTTCGGATAGCTTTCCATGTACCGGTCGATGAATTCCCGGGCTTGCGAGCGGGGTATATCCAGCTGCTGAGAAAGGCCGAAATCCGAAATGCCGTAGACAATGCCAAAGTTAACCGCTTTGGCCGAACGCCGCATCGAGGCCGTCACCTCTTCCAGCGGTACCTGGAAAACATCCGAAGCCGTCTTGGTATGAATGTCCACGCCATGGCAAAACGCTTCGATCAGTCCCTGTTCATCCGCCATGTGAGCCAGCACTCTCAGTTCGATCTGAGAATAGTCCGAGGAAACCAGCACCCGCCCCTGTCCAGGCAGAAACGCCTTGCGGATTTCCCGGGACTCCTCATCCCGCACGCTGATGTTCTGCAGATTCGGCTCGGCGGAAGACAGCCGGCCCGTCTGGGTCGCGCATTGATTGTAGATCGTATGAATCCGACCGTCAGGATGGATGTATTTTTTCAGCCCTTCCGCATAAGTGCTGTACAGCTTCTGATATTTGCGGTATTCCAGCAGATCGTCGATGATCGGATGAAATCCCCGCAGCTTTTCCAGCACCTCGGCGGAGGTAGAGCGTTTTTTCCCGCTGTGCGGCAAGCCGAGCTGGTCGAACAGCACTTCCGCCAGCTGTTTGGGAGAATTGATGTTGAAGGTCGTTCCGGCATACTGAAAAATCGCTTCACTCAGCTGATTCAGCCGCGTCTGCGTCTGCCGCGCGATATCGTCCAGCGTCTGTTCGTCAATGCGGATCCCTTCTTTTTCCATCTGATACAGCACCTGAGCCAACGGCATTTCCACCTCGTCAAACAGGCGCATCAGCTCCATTTCGTTCAGCTTTTTTTCACTGTCCTGCCACAATCGCTGAATCAGCCGCAGTTTCCAGGCGCAGTACTGATGCTGCTGCGCCGCTTCCGGCAGTTTCATTTTGCCTGGCCGGCCATAGACCTCTTCCAGCGAAAACGGCGGCTGCAGCTGGAAACGATCCTGAATCTTCTGATCGCTGGTCAGCGTGGAATCGCACAGAAATGCCGCGATCATCGCATCCACCTTCATCCCCTGGATTGTCAGCCCGGCCCGATCACACAGATGCATCGTCGCCTTGACATCATAAACCAGCTTAATCTGATCCGACCGCAGCCACTGCAGCAGCGCCTGATCCTGCAAGACATCCGCCAGCCGCATATACACCGCCTGATGCTCATCCGCCAGCGCCAGGCCATAAACCTGGGCGAAATAAACGGACTGCTGATCCTGATCCAGCGTGAGCGCCGTATAAGGATGCAATAGTGATGACGGACACTGGCTAACCTCGCTGATCTGCAGATCCGCCGGCTTTTTCTGCACTCCGGAAGAACTCATGTCCTCCTGCAGCTTTTTGGCCAGAGAATTCATCTCATAGCTGTGATAAAACTGCAATAGCGACTGCGGAGTCAGCTGCAGCTGAAAATCCTCGGCTTCAAACGGAATCTTCACATCCGTTTTGATCGTCGCCAGCCGCTTGGAAAGCAGCGCCTGATCCTGATACTGGATCACATTTTCCTTCAGCTTGCCCTTCAGCTCGTCCGCATGCGCGATCAGATTCTCCACCGTCCGGTATTCCGCCAGCAGCTTCAGCGCGGTCTTTTCCCCCACTTTGGGAATACCGGGAATGTTATCGGAGGCATCCCCCATCAATCCCTTGAGATCCCGGATCTGATCCGGTTCGATCCCCAGCTGTTCCTTCAGTCTTTCCACTGTCATCTCCTCGATGTCCGACAATCCCTTTTTCATCAGCCAGACCGAGGTCGTCTGATCAATCAGCTGCAGCATATCCCGATCCGAACTGAGCACATGAATCTGCCAGTCCGGATACTGACGGGTCAGCGATCCGATAATATCATCTGCTTCAATCTCATCCGCCTCATAGCGGCGAATCCCGGCGGCATCCAGATATTCGCGCACAATCGGAAACTGGGCTGCCAGTTCTTCCGGCGTCTGTTTTCTGCCGCCCTTGTATTGCGGATACAGCTCATGCCGGAACGTATGCTTTCCCTTGTCAAAGGCAACCAGCACCGCCTGAGGCGCGATGATCTGCAGCGCCTTGTTCATCATCATTGAAAAACCGTACACGGCGTTGGTCGGAATTCCCGACCGGGTGCTCATCGGCCGGGTAAACGTTGCGTAAAACGCCCGGAAAAGCATGGAATTGCCGTCTACCAAAAGCATTTTCCTCATTGTCGCATCCTCCTGTTTCTAAATCGTTCCCTGTATAGTTTAACACAAACCCCGTCCCCGCAACAGCGAAGTTCCCCCTCATCCATCTTCAAAAAAGAGTGACGCTCTCTCAGCGCCACCCGTTATTCCGCCGTTGCTTCTGTTTCTGTCGTTTCTGTCGTTTCTGTCGTTTCCGTCGTTTCCGTCGTCTGCGCACTCTGTGTCACCGCGTTGGGATCCTCTTCCATCATGCCCTCCAGCACGTCGAGATTTTCCGTCATGATTGAAAGATAATCCTTGTTTTCCTCTTTCTGCTGCTGGGAAAGACTGGACAGATTGCTCAGATCCACTCGCTGCAGCCCCAGTTCCGCGGACAGCTGATCAAACAGCGCCGCCATCTCCTCCGTCATATTCGGTTCATAGGCGATGTAATGCACGTTGTCCTCCCGGATTTTGGACTTGATGATTTCCAGCTGTTCTTCGCTGGGCATCACGCCGTATTTGGACAGAATGACCGGATACACCTGAATGCCGTAGGTTTTCTGCCAGTTGCCGAAGCTGGCGGTCATCGATACAAAGCGAATGACCTTGTTTTCATTTTTCAGCGTGGACGACAGATTCTGATATTCCGCATCCAGGTGGACAAGATCGCTCTCCAGCTGCGCATAGTTTTCCTCAAAATAACGGCTTTCCTCTACCACATTCTCACACAGCCAGTCCCGAATCTCCTTGGCCATGCTGGTCATCGCAATCGGATCCATCCACAGCATCAGATCCTTGTCGTTGGTATCGATCGTATCGAAAACCGTGCCGTTGTAGTAAGGACTTTCCACGTACTGCTCCACTCCGTTTGCCATAACGCGGGTATAGCGGCGGAATGAGTAAATGGAATTGTTGATGGACAGATCCTTGATGGTCGCCGCGCTCTGAGAACGGATCTGCGGCAGAATCAGCTGCAGATACGGTTCCAGCTGACCGATATACAGCAACAGATCCGCATCCTTCATCACTTCCGTGTAATTGTCCACGGCCGTTGCCCGCTGCACAAGCGTATCGCTCTGAATGGACTGCGTTTCGATCCGGTCCCCGCCGATCTTTTCCAATAGATATCCCAATGGATATACCGTATATACGATTTTCTTCCGATCCGCCGCACAGCCGCTGACACAGCTCAGCAGCATGACCAGAATCATCACCAGCCATAGTTTTCTTTTCATGGGACTCCTCCCTCCGCTAACGATTATAGCATATCCGGCAAGGAAAAAGAACACCCAATCCCCCGCTGCCGCGCTCAGATCATCGGCCCGGGTGAACGAGGCGGACGGGCCGAGGAAGACGGACAGTGCCGGCGCAGCCACTGCCCTTCCAGCTCAAAGCCCCCGCGGGTCACAAACACATTGCAGCGCTGCCGGTACAGATCCTGACCATGGTGAATTTTTACCGGTTTGTGCGGCGGATGCCGCAGCCGGTAACAGTAAAAATTCAGCCGCTGCCAGTGCAGCTGGCGCAGCGACAGGATGTTGCTCACCAACAGAAACAGAAATACCGCCAGCGTCATCACGCTGGCATGCATCAGCGTGATGAAAACGACGGGAATCAGCCCTATCGACAGAAATCGCGACGTTCTCTCCGCCTTTCCATAAGGCAGAAAACAATGCAGAAGCGAAGCGACGATGCGGCCGCCGTCCAGAGGATACAGCGGCAGCAGATTGAACCATAACACCGAAGCGTTGATCTGCATCAGCCACGCTGTCATCACCGGAGAAACCCAGCCCCATTGCTTCAGCAGGGCATACAGCGCAGGAATCAACAGATGCATCAGCGGACCGGCCGCCAGCACCGCGATTTCTTCCCCAACGTCGCGGTCGCCAAAATGTTCCAGCGTTACTGCCAGCCCAAACGGGTAAACCGTCAGCTGGCGAATCGGATAATGAAACAGCGCCGCCACAACCAGATGTCCCGTCTCATGAAGCGCCATGATCGCAAAAACATGGGTCAGCGGTACCAGACCATGCGAAAAAAAAGCCAGAATCACCACGATCACGGTGAAAAAACTGACTTTAATTCGCATCTTCCATCGCCTGCTGTAAAGAAACCGACTGACCCTGCCGGCTGAAGTCAAGATACACCGCCTGTTCGACGCTGCCCAGCACGCTGCCCCGCAGCAGCCGGTCATTGAGCTTAACCTGAACATCCTGCAATGCGCCATAGGTAGCCAATACGCCATTATCCTGCTTCACCATCACCAGCTTGCCGCTGTCCTGTGAACCGATGTACAACACAACCCCATCCATCAGACACTGCACCTGATTACCGTTAGAAGGCTGATAGAACTGTCCTTCCAGCGGCTGATAAAACACAGTGGAGGCAACCGGTTCGCTGCGGGCAAACCAGTTTTCAAAAGGAATCCAGGCCGCAATCGAATCCAGGTTCAGCTTCTGTACCACCTGCTCAACAAGCTGCCGCGTCTGTTGCGCCGGCAGCCACTGCGTCTTTTCGTTGATCATCCAGCCCAATCCCAGACAGGCCCCGCCCATAGCCAGCATGGCCAGGCCATAAACTATCGCAAACAGCGGACTTTTATGGGAAACAACGCGGCGGCGCGATGGCTGACGGCGACGGGAAGCAATCCGTTTTCTGATCTGTTTCAATTCGCTCATTCCGATGCCCTCCATTGCTACTACTGTATGCTGTGTCAGGGCAAACGATGAACAAATCAGCGCTGGCTGAGTTTCTGCGCCAGACGGATCAGCCGCGGCAGGGCATAATCAAAGAAATGCCGATAGCTGTCACAGTAATAATTCAGACCGATCTGCTGATCGGCTCTCTGCCGGTCGCGCCGGCATCCGCCCCGGCACAGCGCGCCATAACGGCACTGACGGCATCGCGGATGAACCTGCCGCGACTGTTCGATAAAACCCAGCTGCTGACGGCGGCGGTCGAAATCATCAAAATCCTCTTCGTTCACATTGCCCAGCTTCAGCTCATCCAGCACATAGAAATCACACGGGTAACAGGAACCATCCGCTTCAAAAACATATTGTTTCATGCACTGTCCGAACATGCCGCAGGCTTCCGGCATCTGTCCCATCAGCATCATCAGCAAGTTTTCAAAATAACGGTTGTACGGCGTCTGTCCGGCCTCGATCTGCCGGTACCAGCGATCGAAGGACTGTTTCAGATACAGCTCAAAATCATCGGGAGAAAGAGAATACGCCTGCTGTCCGCGCGGTTCATTCATCGGATCCAGACAGGGAATGAATTGCAGAAAATCAAACCCGCGCGCTTGATAATCATCAAGAATCTGTTCGATATGACGAGCCGTCTGATGCGTCAGAACGGTCAGAATGTTCACCTCCGCCCCTTTCTGCCGCAGCAGCTCGATCGCTGCCAGCACCTTGGCGCCGGTTTTTTGACCATGATGATCCCGGCGAAACTGGTCGTGCAGCGAAACCGTTCCATCCAGAGAAACGCCCACCAGAAACCGATGCTGAGCCAGAAATTCCGCCGTCGGCTCATCGATCAGCGTCCCGTTGGTCTGAATCGCATATCTGACCTGCAGACCGGGATTGAGCTGTTGGCTCAGCGCGACAAAATCACGGAAAAAAGGAAGGCCGGCCATCATCGGCTCTCCCCCCTGAAAGGCAAAGGTCACTCCGCGTCGTGCAAAAGCATAGGCTTTGCGGATCAGATTCCTTGCCGTTGCCTCACTCATGCGCGGAAAGATGCGAACCTCGCGATGCGCCATCTCATCCGCGTAAAAACAATACCGGCAAGCCATGTTGCAGGCTCCGGATGCCGGTTTGATCAGACAATACAATTCCGGTACCATCATTTTTCCTCCTGTTGTTCTGCCGGCTCCTTACGAAACCAGACAAAGTTCACAATCACCCGCAGGCTCATGTACACCGGCACCGCGATCATGATGCCGGCCGGCCCCCATAACATCCCGCCGGCAAAAACCGAAAACAGCGTCCACAGCGGCGGAACCTGCGAGCTGCGCGAATGCACCCATGGCGCAATCACATAAGCGTCCACCGCCGACAAAACGCAGATCCCCATGACCAGCAGCAATACCTGAGGCAGCGGCAGCGTCAGCGAAGTCAGAATGCCGATCAGATTGGCCAGCGTTGCGCCGAAATACGGAATGATCAGCCCGATCGCCGTCAGCAATCCGATCGTCATCGCGCTGGGATGACCGATCAGCATATACAGCAGGCTGTATTCAACCCATTTGATCGCCATCAGGATCAGCAGCGAACGAAGATACCCGCTGACCTCCCGGCTGACCTCTCTGATCAAAACCGGCAGCTCCCGATCCGCCCGCCATGCCAGAGCCAGAATCCAGTCGCGGATTCGCTCATAATCAAAAAGAAGATAGACGGAAATGATCAGCGAAAACACCGCGCTGCTAATCCAGGACAGAAGACGGGAAACCAGCTGCGGCAGCATTTCATAGAAATCCGGCAGCCAACTTTTCGTATCGTTGAGCGCCTGAGTCAGCTGTTCGACCGCCCCTGTGATCAGAAAATTCGGCACATCCTCATTCATCTGCGTGTAATGGTCATACAGCCGGTTGATTCCCAGAATCATCGCATTGATCAGTTCCATGGTTTTCTCGTAAACCAACGGGACGATCATCATCACTACCGCCAGCAGAAAGATCAGTATCAGCAACCCCATCAGCGGAATTGCAATGCGCCGCGAAAATCCCCAGCGCTGCAAAACGGCAATGGCCGGATGCAGGATATAGGCGATCAGAAAACCGATCAGAAACGGCGTCAGAATCGCCTTCAGCATAGTAAACCAGGCCATCCAGACCGTTGCGGTACGGGACAGAAAATACAGAATCAGCAGCAACAGCAAAACTTTCAGCAGATTCCTCAACGACAGCTGTTCCTTAAAATACGCGTTCAGTCTTTTCACCCAGCCCATAACGACGCCTCCCCCTGCTCGTCATCGGTTCCCTCGCTTTGATTATATCATTTTCCCTTTGTACCGTCATGCCGCAGACAAAAAACCGGCCCTTTTTCAGAGCCGGATCCATTTCAGCGAAGCGAAAGCGCCCGCATCGAATTGAGAATGGCCAACAGCATCACGCCGACATCGGCGAAAACGCCCATCCCCATGTTGCTCATACCGAACACCGTCAGAATCAGTACGCCGATCTTCACCGCCAGAGAAAAGACAATGTTCTGCACCAGAATGCGATGTGTCTTGCGGGAAATCCGGATCGCCTGAGCCAGTGCGGCAGGATCATCTTTCATCAGGATGATATCCGCCGCCTCAATCGCCGCGTCGCTGCCCATGCCGCCCATGGCCACGCCCAGATCCGCCCGGGCCAGCACCGGCGCATCGTTGATGCCATCGCCGACAAAGGCCAGTTTCTTTCCTGCTGCCTGCTGCTGCATGAGCTTTTCAACCTGCTCGACCTTATCCTGCGGCAGCAGCTGAGCGACGACCGTATCCACTCCGATCTGCTGCGCCACAGCCCGGGCCGCCGATTCACGATCTCCCGTCAGCATGACCGTACGGCGGACGCCCTGCTGCTTCAGCTGCCGGATCGCCGGCGCACTGGTCGGCTTGATCTGATCGGCGATGACCAGATATCCTGCATAAGCCTCATCCACCGCGACATGAACCAGCGTGCCGGCAGCCGAGGTCGATGCGATCTTGTAACCGCAGCTGCGCATCAGCTTTTCATTGCCCAGCACGACCGGCCGCCCATCGATGCACACGCGCAATCCCTGACCCGGGATTTCATGAACATCACTGACTCGCTGACGGTCAATCGGCTGACCATAGGCACTGACAATGGAACGGGCAATCGGATGGTTGGAGAACGATTCACCTAACGCCGCCAGCTCCAGCAGCTGCCGCTGTTCAATCCGGACCGGACAAATCTCAGTCACCGTAAAGACTCCCTGAGTCAAAGTACCGGTCTTGTCAAAGACGACCGTATCCACATCTTTCAGAATTTCCAGGTCATTGCCGCCCTTGACCAGAATACCGCGGCGGCTGGCTCCGCCGATACCGGCAAACAAGCCCAGCGGGATGGAGATGACCAGCGCGCAAGGACAGGAGACAACCAGAAAGGTCAGCGCCCGATAAACCCAGACCTGCAGGCTGCCCAGATTCAGCAGCGGCGGAATCACGGCAACCAATACCGCGGCAATGACCACCACCGGCGTATAAACCCGGGCAAAGCGGGTAATGAAGCGTTCAATCGGCGCTTTTTTGCTGCTGGCATTCTCCACCAGTTCCAAAATCCGAGCGACTGTGGATTCTCCATATTCCCGGCTTACCCGGATCCGCAGCACGCCATTCAGATTGACCATGCCAGCCAGGATTTCATCGCCAGCTCCGACATCCCGCGGCAGACTTTCTCCTGTCAGGGCGCTGGTATCCAGAGAACTTGTTCCCTCTTCAATCACTCCATCCAGTGGTACCCGTTCGCCGGCACGAACAAGAATCAGATCGTTCACCCGCACCTGCTGCGGATCGACAATCCGTTCCTGCCCCTGCTGCAAAAGCGTAGCGGTATCGGCCCGGATGTTCATCAGCGAACTGATGGAACGGCGGGAACGATCTACCGCAATGGACTGCAGCACCTCGCCGATCTGATAAAACAACATGACCGCAACACCTTCCGTATAATCGGAAATCGCAAAGGCGCCGATCGTCGCCACGCTCATCAGGAAGGTTTCGTCAAACCATTCGCCATGAAGGACGTTGCGTACCGCGCTGACCACGACATCGCCGCCGATCAGAACAAAGCTGATCAGAAAAATCACCACCGCCCAGGACTGATGTTCAACCGCGATTCCCACCGCAAAGACCAGCGCGCCAACAATCAGCCGGGCATTGTCTTTCAGAAAAGAACGCGGCTTCTCTGCGGAAGCCTCACGATCTTCCGCCAGAACGACCTGAACCTGCGGTTCCAGACGGCCAACCAGTTCACGAACGGAACGGATCAAGGTCTCGCGATCCTGCCCCGGCTGCAGATCCACTGCCAGCAGTTCGGTTGAAAACGTCACGGAAGCCGCTTTGACCTGCGGAAGCTCACTGACCGCCCGCTCGATTTTGGCGGCGCACTGGGCGCAATCAAGCCCCGCTAAGCGCAGCCGCACTTCCCCCTGTGCCTGCGGGCGAACGCCTGCCGCAGCCGTTTCCTTCTCATCATGATGATCGTGAGCGCAGGTGCAGGAGTGATGCTCATGATGGTCATGATGGTCATGATCACAGCCGGAAGAACAGGACGAAGTGTGGTCATGATCATGGCCGCAGCCGCAGTGTTTCTGCTGCTGACCGTCATCCTCCCCGCTCGACGCCATCCTTCCCGCCCCGCTCACTTCAATCGGCCTGATATCCGGTTCAATCTGTTTGAGCGTACGCAGGATTTCCTCACGCCGCGATTCTCCTTCATAACTCACTGTCATTTTCTTCTGCATAAAATTAACGGAAACCTGGCTCAGTCCTTTGATCTTGCCGATCTGACGCTCCACTTTCATCGCGCAATTGGGACAATCCAGCTCCGGCAGCAGATAAACCTCAGTTTTCATACTCTTCCTCCACTCTCTTCCTCACCAGAAGCAGGAAAACATCGAACATCATTTTGTTTGAATAGTTGTTCATATGTTTTCATGAATCTATTATAGAACAGAGCCTGCGACTTGTAAACAGGAAAAGCACTTTTTTCCGGACAAAGAAAAAAGACGGGATTCCCCGTCTAACCGAACAGTTTCGAAAACCATGTCCTGTCCCTGTACTTCGGCATCACCGCTTTGTTGCCCAACAGCCGCTGCGCGATGACCGTGTAGCATTGCGAGGTCACAGAACTTTGCTTCAGCGCCACCGGAATACCGCGATTGTTGCCGGCGATCAGGTTTTCATCTTCATAGATCAGTCCGATGACTTCCAGCCCCAGCCAGTCCGCCGCTTCCCGTACGCTCAGTGAAATGCCTTTTTCGATGTATTTCGGATTCACCCGGTTCATCACCAGCCGGATCCGCTTTTTTCCTTCTCTCATCAGAATCCCGATAACCCGATCGCTGTCCTGCAGCGCCGCGATATCCAGCTGAACGACGACCAGCGCCTCCTCGGCACAGGCCATGGCATACTGAAATCCCTTTTCAATGCCGGCCGGGGAATCCAGCAGAATGAAATCAAAACTGTCCTGCAGCTGAGCGATAACCGCCTTCACCTCTTCCAGCCGCAGCCGCGATAAGTTCACGCTGCGGCAGGCTGCCAAAAGAAACAGATTGCCGCAGCGCTTGTCCTGAACCATGGCCCGGCTCAAAGGACAGCGGCCATCCACCACATCCTTCAGATCATAGAACACCCGGTTTTCCAGTCCCATCATCACATCCAGATTTTTCAGTCCCAGATCCATATCGATCAGACAGACTTTCTTGCCCAAAGACGCCAGCGCAACGCCCAGATTGGCACAGACCGTCGTTTTGCCGACGCCGCCTTTGCCGCTGGTGATCATGATTACCCTTGCCACTCTTCTTCCTCCTTCAAACTGACTGCTTTGCATCTCTGGTTTTCATAATACACACAGACTTTCGCGGAATTTGTCAGAATTTGCCACTCGCTGTCTGAAATCTTGATGCGGGCGTGATCCAGTCCGGTCGCAATCAGGCATCCTTGCGCATCCTGAAACCAGATTTCGCCGCTGACCTGTCCCAATACGATCAGCATACCGCCTTTCATTCGGATCCGAACCGGATGGCGGACCGGCTGCAATAACAGCACATCGTCATCAAAACAATACACTGTCCCCGCGCGCAGCAGTTTGTCCACCACGCGGACCTGCCGTTGAGAAACCGGCGGATTTCGTAATGCCATGCCCGTGCACAGACAACCGCAGTCATGCAGAATGTTTATCAGCTGGCACAATAACGCCGCATCCGGACAGACATCAAAAAAAACCTCGACCGGATGACCGTTGCAGGTCTTCAGCAGCCGAAGTTTCGCCGCCAGCTCCTGCGCCTGATCCGCCCATTGACGGCAAACCAGAAAAATCGCAAGTCCGGCAGCAGTTCCCTTTATTTTAACTGTTCCCATCTGAGCTTCTCTCCCTTTCTGCGAACGGATTCACGGCGAACCTGAATCGTCTGCCGCAGATCGTTCATCCAGATGACAGCCAGCATCGGAATCAGATTGCCGGCCAGCGTCAGCGCCAGGCGCTTGCTCAGCCAGGTCATCACCGACATCACAGCCGATCCGCTGGCGGTCATGTAGAAGTATATCAGAAGCTCCTTGATGAAAATGGTCGAACAAAGCAGAATGATCAGTTCCAGAAGAGAAGAACCGATATGCTTTGACCAGATGTGGCTGAGAAAAGCGCAGGCCATGCAGGTCAGCGAACTCAGCATAAAATGATCCGCGTTGAGAAAGTCAAATACCAGACCAGCCACAAACGCGATGAACAGCGAATCCAGCAGCGGCTTGCCGCGCAGCGTCAGCATCAGTGCGCAGAATCCCACGCAGGGAATGAATACCGGCCGGATCATCGCAAAATCAAACGGAAACAGCACCGTCAGAATCATGTCCAGAATCAGGCTGACTCCGATAAACATCGCTTCCATCATCATGAACCCGCTCCCGAACGCCGCACAACGCAGACATAATTCAGATCCTGATACTCCGCGGCCGGCGTCACATAGATCAAAACGCCGACAGCGTTGGTTCGTTCCTCCACCCGGCTGACCGTTCCCACCAGCAAACCGGAAGGAAACGTTCCGCCCATGCCGCTGGTTACGACCCGCATATTTTCCGTGATCGTACTGCCGGAATTCAGCAGTTCCACCACATAAGCCTGTTCGTTGCTGTCATATCGCTGCAAAATCGCATCGGCCGTCCGGTCCTCGCTGACCTCAATCTTGACCGAAACCTTGTTCAGGCCATCCTCCGCCGTCAACAGTTTCACCGTGGAGGTGCCCTCGCCCGCTTTCTGCACCTTGCCGATCAGCCCCTGCGGCGTGATCACCGCATAATCCGATTCCACGCCATCCTGACTGCCGACATCAATGGTCAGCAGGTTATTCCAGGAATCCTGAGAACGCGACAGCACCGTCGCCGGAATCAGCTCGTAATCCGAAACGACCGCTTTCAGATCGCTGAGCTGCTGCAACTGTTCAATCTGCCGCTGCGCCTCGCTCAGCTGAGCCTGCAGCGAAGCGATCTCATCCACCTGAGTTCGCAACAGGTCATTTTCCTGACGCACCTGCCACAACTGCGAAAAGGAAGTAAAGAAATCCGTCACCGAGTTGACCGGAACATCGATCAGCGAATACTTGATCATGGAAAAAAGGTTATATCCTTCACGGCTGATCTCACTGAACGGCGTCGATAACCGGACTACGTTCAATATCAGAGAAAGCGAGACCGAAATTCCGATCAGCCAGAGCAGCACTTTCTGGAATCGATTCAACTTCATTTTATCACCTGTTCCTATTATACGGAGAACAGGCATCAACTTCAATTCCAATCTCGATGAAACTCAGTCCAGCAAACCATGAGCGCGAAAGCTGAAATAATCCGTGCTGCTGACAATCAGATGATCCAATAGTTCAATGCCGACCAGTTCGCCCGCCTGTTTCAGCCGCTGCGTCATCCGCTGATCTGCCCGGCTGGGCGTCAGATCCTGCGAAGGATGATTATGAATGACCAGAATCCGGCAGGCTGAGACCAGCAACGCTTCCTTGAACACTTCCCGCGGATGAACAAGACTGGCATCCAGCGTTCCCTTAAACAGAATCCGGTATTCCAGAATGTGATTTTTGGCGTCCAGATATACCGCCAGAAAATGTTCCTGCTGTTTGGCGCCGATTTCCTGTTTCAGCCACGAAATCAGCTGTTCCGGATTTTCCACTATGTCCTGCTCCAGACTTTTTTCCAGTGCAATGCGCCGCGCCAGTTCAAAACAGGCCAGAATTTCCAGGCTTTTAACCTTGTTAATCCCCTTGATCGCCGTCAGCTGCTTCAAGGTCATCGCCGGCAATCCGCTCACCCCGCCGGCCTTCATCAGGATCTGATCGGCAATCATCAAGCTCGATGACCCGCAGACGCCGCTGCGCAGCAATACCGCCAGCAGTTCCCGGCTGGATAAGGATTCAATCCCGGTTCTTAACGCCTTTTCCCGCGGCCGCTCCGCCGCAGGCATCTGCTTTACGGTTGTGATGCGCAGGCCTCCAATACTTCGCTGATTTGTCCCTGCAGAAACTGCTGTTTCTGCTGCGGTGTCAGTGAAACCGATTTTTCCATCCATTCATAATCCAACTCGATCATCCGCTGACGAACCTGTTCTGTCTGCTGCCGGTCCAAACTGACTCCCACCGCCACCAGCGTCAATTCGCCCCGCGGATAACTGACCGGATCAAAGCCGTCCTGCTGCAGAAAAGCCATCAGCTCATTCAGCGAACTCTCCGTGGCAAAAGCGCCGGCCTGAATCCAGGTCAGCGTGGAGGAATCCGCTGCGGTTTGAGCGGATACCGGTTCTTCACTTTGCAAAGGCGCGCTGGTCGGCTGCTGCACAACCGTTTCCGCTGAGGCCGGAGCTTCCCGTATCCAGGCAAACAACGCAAAGTACAGCACGCTGAACGACAGCGACAGCAGCACCGCGGCAATCGTGACCACTGTGTTCTTTTTCATTCCTCTCACCTCGTTACCAACCTATGCCCTGCTTCGGATTTCATACCGGCAGGCTACTGATATTGTTCGTCACAATTCTCCACTTTCCTTGCGCAAATCAAAAAAAGAACGCCGCACGACGTTCTTTTCATGGCCATAGCTGACGCTTGAGCTGCTGCGGATCTTCGCTGGCACAAAGAGCGGCCACGATGATCTCTTTCAATAGCCGCTCGGTTTCCTGCGGATCGGCAGTCTGCTGTGAGAACTGAACCTGTTCCAACAGCGCCGCGCTCAGCACCGCCAGCTGTTTGATTGACTGATACCGGTTCATGGCCGCTGCCCCCGGTTGTATTGCAGAATCCGCTCCGCCAGCTCCCCCACCGCGCCATCTTCACAACTGCAGGTAAGGATATCCGCGGCCTTACGGGCCTGTTCGCTGCCAGAGCAGGGCGCCGCTGCCAGTCCGGCCAGCTGCAGCATTTCCACATCGTTGACGCCATCGCCAATCGCCGCCAGCGCCTCCGCCGTCAGCCCGTTTTCCTGCAGAATCCGGCGCAGAGCCGCCGCCTTGCAGACATGAAGCGGGGTGATATCCAGAAACTCGCGGGAAGAACGGGTCAGCGTGAGATCGTTCAGCTGCGCACGGGCCAGCGGTTCAATCTGATCCAGCAACTGCGGCGTTCCGGTCAGCGCCGCCATGCAGGCCGGCTCTTTTACATAGGAAAAGAAATCGGAGCCGACAACGACAAAGTCAATTCCGACATCCCGCCGGTCTGATTCCAGCGCTTCGTCATATCCTGTCGCAATCATCCAGTCGCGCTGCTGTACCGACAGATGTACCTGATGTTTTGCGGCAAACTGAAACAGCTGATGAATCAACGGCAGCGACAGGCTGGAAAGCACCGTCCGATGACCGCTGGCACAATGAATGAGCTCTGCCCCGGCCGAGGCAATGATCAGTCCGCCGTAGTCTGCCATTTTCAGCTGTTCTGCCATCGTTCTGACTCCCATCGCAATGCGCGCCGTCGCCAGAATCAGCCGTACTCCCTGCTGCTGCAGCTGCAGCAGGGCGCTGAGATTGCGCTCCGGAATTTTCCGCAGCTGATGAGAGTACAGCGTATGATCAATATCCGAGGCAAGAAAACGTATCATGGCCGTTTCTCCTTTCCAGGCCTGGCCTTTTTTTTCATTTGTCAGCGGGCGACCGGCTCCCCGTTGATCAGCGTCATTTCCACCGTGGAGAACATCTCCAGCGGATCACCGCAGGTCAGCACCAGATCCGCGTCCTTGCCCACTTCCACGCTGCCTACCCGATCCGCAATGCCAAGATGCCGGGCCGGATTGATCGTGATCGCCTTCAGCGCTTCCTGATGATCCATCCCCGACCGCACTGCCAGACCAGCCGATAACGTCAGATATTTCAGCGGCACAATCGGCGCGTCGGTGATGATGGAAACCTGACAGCCTGCCTTGCTGAGCACGCCCGGCGTCGTGAAGGTCATGTTGCGGATTTCAAACTTGCTGTTGGCATGCAGATTCGGTCCGATTGCCAGCGGTACGCCGGCTTTCTGCAGCTGTTCCAGAATCAGCTGTCCCTCCGTCACATGCTCCAGCGTCAGCTTCAGATCAAATTCCCGGGCGATGCGGATAGCCGTGCAGATATCGTCCGCCCGATGCGCATGCGCCTTCAGCGGCAGCTGCTTGCGAATGACCGGCAGCATCGCGTTGAGTTTCATATCGAAAGCAGGCCGGCGGGAAGGATCCTGCTGCGCCTGTTCCAGCTTCATCGAATACTCCAGCGTCCTGAACAGCAGTTCGCGCAGCTTGGCTGCCGTGGCCATGCGGGTGTTGTTGTTTTTCCCCTGATAACAGCGCTTGGGATTCTCACCAAACGCACATTTCATCGCCACCGCTTCTCTGACGATCATCTCATCCACACAGCTGCCGGCCGTTTTGACCGCCGCGAACGTACCGCCGACCACATTGGCTGAACCCGGTCCGGTTCCCACCGTCGTCACCCCGGCCAGCGCCGCCTCACGAAAAGACGGATCGAACGGATTGATCGCGTCAATCGCTCTGAGCTGCGGCGTCAGCGGATCAGTCGATTCATTGGTATCGTTGCCTTCAAAGCCAATGCCGTCCTCATACAGACCGATATGACAATGAGCATCGATAAAGCCCGGATACACCTGCAGACCGGCGGCATCGATCACCTCGCAATCCGCCTCCGGCGTCAGCCTGTCCGCGATTGCAGTGATCTTGCCGTTTTCAATCAGAATGTCCGCTTTGAGCGTTCCGGCCGCAGCCATGGTATGAACCAGGCCGTTGCGGATGCAGCGTTTCATGCCACTTCCACCTTTCCGTTGACGATCACCGTGCACATCCGCGCGGAAACTTCGAAACAGCTGCCTTCCATGACCACAATATCGGCATCCTTGCCGATCTCCAGCGAACCTACCCGATCTTCAATGCCGATATGGCGGGCCGGGTTGATCGTGATCGCTTTCAGCGCGTCGTTTTCCTTCATGCCGGACTTCACCGCCAGCCCCGCGCACAGCGGCAGATACTGCTGCGGAATGACCGGAGAATCCGTAATGATCGAAACCTGGCAGCCTGCGGCAGCCAGAATTCCCGGCGTTTCAAAGGTCTTGTTGCGCAGCTCGAATTTGCTGGCATGAGTCAGCGACGGACCGACGGCCATCGGATACGGTTCCTCTTTCAGCTCCTCGACGATCAGATGTCCCTCGGTTACATGTTCCAGCGTCAGACCCACCTGAAACTCCCGGGCGATGCGAATGGCGGTAAAAATATCGTTGGCCTGATGGGCATGCGCCTTCAGCGGCATTTCCTTGCGGATGACCGGCCGCAGCGCTTCCAGCTTCACATCCAGCGGCGGCCGCTTGCTTTCATCATCCCCTGCCGCTGTGATCTTACGGTCATACTCCTGCGCCTTCATCAGCATTTCCCGCAGCTTGGATGCCGTAGACATGCGGGAATAATTGTTTTTGTCCTTATAACAGCGTTTTGGATTCTCGCCAAAAGCACATTTCATCGCCACCGCGTCTTTGACGATCATCTTGTCCACCCGTTTGCCGACCGTTTTGATCGCGGTAAAGACGCCGCCCAGCACATTGGCCGAACCCGGGCCGGTGCATACCGTCGTCACCCCGGCCGCCAGCGCTTCATGAAATGCCGGATCCATCGGATTGATTCCGTCGATCGCTCTGAGCTGCGGCGTCAAGATGTCCGTCATCTCGTTGCAGTCATCGCCCTCAAAACCAATCCCGGAGCCATCCAGGCCGAGATGGCAATGCGCCTCAACAAATCCCGGATACACGTTTTTTCCGGTAGCGTCGATGACTTCGCACCCCTCCGGAACGATCAGATTCTGACCGATGGCCGTGATCTTTCCCCCATCCGCCAGAATATCGGCAACATACGGCTGTTCATGCACCGCGTCGTGAATTAATCCGTTTTTAACACAAATCATCATCCTGCCTCTTTTCTTTTCAATAGTTTCATTATATCAGAAAAACCGCATCATTTTTCCAAAAATCGACTCAGTCCCCCCATGACCGCAAAAAAAAAGGAAGTCTCAGACTTCCTTCTGATCTGCCTCGGATTCCATCTGACTTACCGGCAGCACATGAACCTGAATTTCGCTGACCTTGCGGGCGTCAGAGCGGGAAACCGTGACTTCCAGATTCCTGTAAGTAAAGGTTTCTCCCACCTTGGGAATCCGTTCCAGTTCATGAATTACCCAGCCGCTGACGGTAATGAAGTCATAATCTTCCTCATCTTCAAGGCCGAAAAACTCAAACATATCGTCCAGATCCATATCGCACTCCACCTGCCAGGTATCTTCTCCGATCTGCCGGTAATACTCCTTGACCTGATCATGTTCATCATAGATTTCCCCCACCAGCTCTTCCAGAATGTCTTCCAGCGTGATGATTCCGGCCGTCCCGCCATATTCATCAAGAACGACCGCCATGTGCGTCTTGGAACTCTGCAGCTGTTTCAGAAGAGCGGAAATCTTGACGTGCGGGCTGGTATAAATCAGCGTCTGCGTAATGGACTTGAATGTTCCGATATGATTGTAGTACAGGTTATAAAACTCTTTTTCATGAATAACCCCGACAATGTTGTCGATGGAGTTCTCATACACCGGCAATCGGGAATACGTGTTGTTGCGGAAAACAAGCTCGATCTCATCCAGCGAGTCCGTCACATCCACCGCCACAACGTCCACCCGAGGCGTCAGCACGTCCTTGACATCCAGATCGTTGAATTCGATCGCCGCACAGATCAGATCGCTCTCATGCTCCTGCAGATCGCCCTCGTTCTGCGCCTCTTCCACTATCGTCAGCAGATCTTCCTGCGTCAAAGAATCGTCCTGTTCCGGTTGGAACAGACGTGCAAGCAGTTTTCTCCACAATCCGAAAAGAAAGTTGATCGGGGTCAGCAGCAGCTGAATCACCGATACCGCATTCGCCGTCATCACCGCCCATTTTTCCGGAGCTTCCCGGACGATGCATTTCGGCGAAATCTCCGCGAAAAGCAGCATGACAACGCTCATCACAACCGTTGCCAGCGCGATGCCGCTATCGCCATAGCCCAGCCCCTGAACAAACAGCACCGTTGCCAGCGAACAGGCCAGAATCTTCATCACATGGCTGCCGATCAATAGCGTCGATGAAAGACGATCGGCATTCTCCGCCAGCCGCAGCGCTTTTTTGGCCTTGCGGCTGCCGGCCTCCGCCATGTTTTTCAGTTTGATTTTGTTGATGCTGCAATACGCCGCTTCGGCCATGGAAAAAAAAGCCGCTCCCATGACCAGCACGATCAGCACCGCAATGATTATCCCTCTTTGATCCATCTGATTTTCTCCTTTTCTGTCTTTTTCCCGATCTGATCTTTCAGATCAATAACGGATTGCATGAAACCACAGGAATCTTCTGAGATCCGGCTGTTTCCTGCCAGAAAAAGAGATCTTTTTTTCTAAACTCCAACAGGGATTGGGCGAATCGTCCAACGAAAACACATCCTTTCCGCTTCTTGTTTGGTTTTCATTATAGCATAGCCCCACGCCGCATCGCAAGCGGCCATCCAACCGAGCTTTCCTGTCTGAAAAAGCGGATCTTCTCCGCCTTTCTTACGCGATTTTCTGCGTTTTATGGAAGAAAAACAGACCGATCAGAAACATCACGGCCAGCACGGCGATTGCGCCGTTGGCATTGCCGGCCAGCTGCGCGATCAGACTGACCAGAGCGGTTCCCAGAAAAGAAGCTCCCTTGCCGCAGATATCAAACAGACCGAAGAATTCTCCAGCGTTTTCCGGCGGAATGATCTGAGCAAAATAGGAACGGGACAGCGCCTGAATGCCGCCCTGAAACAAACCGACGCACACAGCCAGCACCCAGAACTCCCATTGCTGATCCAGCTGAATCGCAAACAGCGCAATCATCGTGTAGGCAACGATGCAGATCTTGATCAGCGTTCCGTTGTTGTACTGCTTGGAAAGCCGGGAAAAGACCAGCGCGCTGGGAAAAGCGACGATCTGCGTTACCAGCAAAGCAATCAGCAATCCCTCGGTATTCAGCCCCAGAGCGCTGCCGTATGCCGTCGCCATATCGATGATCGTGTACACCCCGTCAATATAGAAGAAAAAGGCGATCAGAAACAGAAGAATCTTTTTCTGCTGACGAAGTTTGCCAAACGACTGCGCCAGACGGCGGAAGCTGCTGGTGACCACATGCGTTTCTTTTTTCTCCACATAATATTTCTGGCGGTAGTTTTTTAACAGCGGCAGCGAACAGGCCAGCCACCACAGCGCATTGATCAGAAACGCCAGCGTCATCGCCATCATCATCGAAATGGACAGCTGCTGATAAAACAACACCAGCACCAGACTGATCAGAAACGGAATACAGCTGCCGATATATCCCCAGGCATAACCATGAGAAGAAACCATATCCATCCGCTGCGGCTCGGTGATGTCCGAAAGCATCGAGTCATAAAAAATCAGACTGCTGGAATAGCCTACCTTGGCAACGACAAACAACACAAGAAAAACTTTCCAGGAAGTCGGAATCCACAGCGACGCCAGTCCGAGAACGCCGATCAGCATGCTGACGGTAAAGATCTTTTTCTTGTATCCCTGATTGTCGGCAATCGTTCCCAGCACCGGACCGGACAGCGCCACAATCAGCGTACATACCGAAGCGGCATATCCCCAATAGGCAAGATAATCGACCTCGGCAATCCCGGCCGCATCGCACAGCGAATTGAAATAAATCGGCAGAATCGTCGAAACCAGCAGGATAAAAGCGGAATTGCCCACATCATAGAGAATCCACTGTTTTTCCAGTGAAGTCAGTTTTTTCTTTTCCATCTATATTCTCCCCTATTCATAATCTTCATCATAACGTTCATCCAGCGGCGTCGTTTCCTGCAGCTTATCCAGATATTCATGGATCAGCCGAACCGATTCCACCACCATCTGATCTACATGGGACTGCAATTGCTGAGTGAAGGAAACGCAGCGCGGATTATCCTGACGGTTAAAGACCAGTCCCCCCAGGTTTTCATACAGTCCAAGGCGCTTCATCACAAAAAAGATCAGCCCCCGCTTCAGCCTTCCCGGCGCGACAAACAGGTTCAGAAAGAAAATCATAGAGCGCAGCGCCTGAACGATTTCCTTCCCCGTGCATTCAAAAAACGGTGCGATCGTCTCGCCAGACGAGGCAGAGGGATGCAGGTGCGTGGTGGTGCGCGTACGGATCGGATCCAATCCCTGCTCCTTCATCAAAGCCCGGTCCAGCTCCGACTCGATTTCACTGTGACTCAGACCGCTGCTTTTCTGAAAACCGGCGATCAGCGGATGACATTCGCTGTCCAGCACAAAATGGTTGATAAACCCCAGAATATAAATCAAGGCGGCCTCCGGATCCTCTGCGGCGGCAATTTTCTGACGGGCTCCCTCAAAAAAGGAGCGAGCCGGTTCATTATGCATCCGATATCCCTTTGCCTTAAGAGGATTCTCGGTCAGCGGATGATAAAAAAACAGAATATCCGGGCCATGAAGCCCTATATCATAAAGATCTCGGTGCTTTTCGATCCGTTCGCGCAGCGCCGGATCCAGCGCCATCAGCACTTTCTGTCCGAAAACAGCATGCGTATAGGTTGCAGGCATACAACTTCCCTCCACATTTCACGCATCATTGTATCACGAATCCGGTCAATTTCTGTTAAAAACAGGTAAAAACTTTGAAGTTCCAAAGAAAAACGGAACAACTAGTGTTCCGTCCGCCACGTCATCTTTCCCTGACTGATCGTCATCCAGCTGCGCACATGGCGTACTTGCGAAGCGGGAATCGCAAACAGGTCCTGATCGCAGATCGTAAAATCCGGAAGCATTCCCGGCCGGATGCGTCCCTTGATCTGTTCTTCAAAGCTGAGCCAGGCGCCGGCGGCGCTGTAGCACTCCAGCGCCTGACATAGTTCAAAACATTCCTGAGGATGCCAGGGGTGCGCTTGCGGATGATCCAGATCCTTTCCGGTCAAAGCGCAGTACAGATTCTCAAACGGATTGAGCTCCTCCACCGGACAATCCGTACCAAAGCTGACCGGCACGCCGCTGTCCGCCATCGTTTTGAACGCATAGGAATGAGCGGCCAGCGCTTTTCCGACACGGCGCTGGGCGATGTGCTGATCGGCATGCAGAAAAATCGGCTGCACCAAAGCGGCGATCTGTTCTTTTTGAAAGCGCCGCAAAAGCGCTTCGTCCGTGATCTGACAATGCACGATGCCATGCCGGCGCACATTGCCCTGATCACCGTTGATCTTGCGATAGCCGTTCAGCACGGATTCAATGGCGGCATCGCCGATCGCATGACAGACAATCTGCATGCCGGCTTTCTGCGCCATCGTCAACAGCGTCTGCAGCTGATCCTGAGTGAAAGTCGCAATGCCTCGCTGAGAAGGATCGTCGGCATACGGCTGTCTCAGCCAAGCCGTACGGGCCCCCAGTGAGCCGTCTACCAGCAGCTTCAGCGGACCAATCCGCAACACTTCATCGCCATAGCCGCTGACCCAGCCCCGATCCAGAAAGGACTGCAGCAGCTCCGGCTGCGGCAAAGTACACTGCATTGTCACCCGCACCGGCATCGCTTCCTGCTGGCGCAGCTGAAACCAGCTTTCCATCATCATCTCCGTCATTCCCGGCTGAACGTCGTTGGAATGCACCGACGTCAGACCGGCCTTCGCCGCTTCCTCCATCGCCAAAGTCAGCCGCTTGCGAATATCCTGTGCGGAAAGCGGCGGATCCAGCTGCTGCAGAAGATCCAGCGCGTTCTCACGGAAAATTCCGGTCGGACGTCCGTTTTCATCACAATCTATCTGTCCGCCTTCCATTACCGGCGCTGATTCGCTCATTCCCAGCCTCTGCAGCGCGCAGCTGTTCACACAGGCGATATGGCCGCATACCCGGGTCAGAATCACAGGAATGTGCCGGCAGATCTGATCGAGATCCCGCCGGGTCAGACATCGTTTTTCTTCCAGCAGCTCGTCATTCCAGCCCCGTCCGCGCAGAATCTGAAAATGATACTCCGGCCGCAGCTCCAGTTCCCGCCGGCAGCGCTCAACCACCTCGCTGATCGAGCGGCAATCCCTCAGCTCCACATTCTGAAGCGCAAATCCCTTGTTATAAAGATGAAGATGCGTGTCGTTGAATCCCGGCAGCACCAGCCGGCCGCCGCAGTCGATCACTTCATCGGAAGGTCCCAGCAGCGCGCGAACCTCGCTGCGGCTGCCGACGTGAAGAATACGCTGCCGGTCAAACAGAACAGCTTCCGCAAAATGATGACCTCCCAGCCAGACTCTGGCATGATCCAGACACAAATTCATGATTGATCTTACTCCTTTTCTCTGGGAATCGCCGCATAATAAAAAATCAGCGGTTCTGTCTGCAGCTGTCCTGGAACCGGATGGATTTCAGAAAACAGACGGCGATTCCGACTCACTGAGTGATACTCCTTCGATGGGTAAATCATACTTCTAACCTTTCTTCAAGTCAATCCTTTTTCAAAAACACAGGTCAGACCGGTTTCTGTTAGCCATTCTGATCTTTATTGGAAACCTGTCATTCCTCGTTCTGTTTGCCGACCGGCTCTGAATGAGAACCGTTTTCCGCTCTTTGTGTTTCTTTTGTTAACGAAAATCGCCTTTTTATTAATTCTGTATTGCTTTTTTGTTAATGAATTATGAAATCCGTCAACGACATTTCGCTTTCTCTGTGGTATGATGAATGAAGCTAAGACAGTAGAAAGCAAGGGAAAAGGGATGACAATTTCATGGACAGAATTTCTTGTGCAGCTGACCAGTAATCTTCCGCTGCTGATCACCGTTCTGCTGACCACCGGCGTGATTCTGGTCAACGGCTGGACCGATGCCCCCAACGCCATCGCTACGTGCGTCTCCACCCGTTCGATGAGCGCCCGCTCCGCCATCATCATGGCGGCAGTATTCAATTTCTTCGGCGTGCTGGTGATGACGTTTTTCAACGCCACCGTCGCGCAAACCGTCTACAACATGGTTGACTTCGGTTCCCAATCCGATCAGGCGCTGATCGGTCTGTGCGCCGCGATGACGGCCATTGTAACCTGGGCGGTCGTCGCATGGAAGTACGGCATCCCTACCAGTGAAAGCCATGCCCTGATCGCCGGTCTGTCAGGAGCCGCGATCGCTCTTCACAACGGGCTGGACGGCATCAACATGTCCGAATGGGTCAAGGTTCTCTATGGGCTGGTGTTGTCCACGGCGCTGGGCTTTGTTCTGGGATGGCTGAGCGTCAAGATTCTGGTGCTGATCTGCCGCGGACTGGACCGGCGCAAAACCAACCGGTTTTTCAGGGCGGCACAGATCGCCGGCGGCGCCTCCATGGCGTTTATGCATGGCGCGCAGGACGGACAGAAATTCATGGGCGTCTTCTTACTGGGCGTATTTCTGGCTCAGGGGCAGCCGGAAGTCACGGAATTTACGATTCCCCTGTGGCTGATGATTTTCTGTTCACTGGTCATGGGACTGGGTACCAGCATCGGCGGCTACCGCATTATCAAGGCGGTCGGCATGGACATGGTCAAGCTGGAAAAGTATCAGGGCTTTGCGGCGGATATCGCTGGCGCGCTGTGTCTTCTGCTGTCCTCGCTGACAGGCATTCCCGTCAGCACAACGCATACCAAAACGACGGCGATCATGGGCGTCGGCGCGGCGCGACGACTGTCCAGCGTCAACTGGGGAGTCGTCAAGGATATGGTGATGACCTGGGTACTGACCTTCCCTGGCTGCGGACTGATCGGCTTCGCCATGGCCAAACTGTTTCTCATGGTATTTTAAGGAGGATTCTCTGTGGCAAAAAAAGAATACAACTACTTTGAAGCTTTTATCGAAATCGGCGATTATGCGATCCGCTCCGCTCAGTGCCTGCATCAGACGCTGGTGGACTTTGATCCCTGGACTCTTCCTGATCAGATGAACAAGATTCACGAATTGGAACATACCGCCGACATGCTGAAACACACGATGTCCGATCATCTGATCCGGGAATTTCTGCCGCCGATCGAGCGAGAAGACATCATGTCGCTGAGCAATGTTCTCGACGATCTGATCGACGTGATCGAAGATGTCGTCATCCGCCTGTACATGTACAACGTCACAGAGATTCCCGATCGGGCCATCCGGCTCAGTGAAATCATCGTCAGCTGTGTAGAAACGCTGATCGAAGCGCTGAAGGAGTTCGAGCATTTCCGCAAATCCAAAAAGCTGAGTTCACTGATTACCGAAATCAACCGTCAGGAAGAAGTCGGCGATCAGCAATACGCCGACGCCATGCACGAGCTGTTTACCGCCGGTAAAAATCCGCTGGTGACGATGTCGTGGATGGAAATCTATGAACGGCTGGAAAAATGCTGCGACAGCTGCGAAGATGTCGCTTCCTGTATCAGCCGCGCCGTGATGAACAATCTGTAGTCAAAAGCAGAAAGAAAGCGCGAATAAACCGGAACATTGTTTCCGTTTTCCTGTGTCACGCGATAACAAAGACGAAAAAAGACATCCATCG
>CAJFOC010000054.1 GCA_904395815.1 uncultured Holdemania sp. | reverse complement strand
CAACAGGAAAGGCCGCCTTACTCGCTTTGAGCTGACCGCCGCGCGTCTTGGGATCCGGCACAAACTGATCCGCCCCTATACACCCCGCCACAACGGAAAAGTAGAGCGCAGCCATCGGGAAGATCAGAAGCGTTTCTACAATACCCACCGTTTCTTTTCTCTTACCGATTTTGGTGTACAGCTCGCTGTACACCAAAATCGCTCCAACGACTTACCTATGCGTCCTCTGAGTTGGCTTTCTCTGAAAGAAAAACTTGCCGCTTTCTTCGATTCTCTTACTGTACAAGATGTTTGACAAACCTACATATTTGATTGACTGTAATGCGCATGATTTTCCATAATGATAGTAAATTTAAACGATAACTAATTGTTTGGGATATTTCTCTAAATTTATCTGTGCTTGTTTGTTTACATATTACTTAAAGAGAAGCGATTAAAGAAAAGTGAAAATGGAAAAGCGGGGCATAAAAAGAAAGAAGACAAAAGGCGTTGCAAAAATAGGGTTCTCCTTATCCGGATTATCATAAGTGTATGACACATTGTCTGATTATCTGGTATGAATGGGGGATTGTACCCTGTATCAGAAATATCGAGCGGACAGAAAAAGGCACTTATAAAAGGTTTTGCTGAGGGAGTGAAAAAACAAGGACTCCAATCGCACGCATGCAGCAGAGCTTCAGACAAAACAGTTTTATACAATGCCTTAATTCAAGCTTCATTCTTATTTGTATGGGTGATGGATAGTCTCCATAAGACAATCTTCAGTGCTTCTGATCAGCACTCAGATCGCTCAGATCGGCATAGACCGGGGTAGCCAGCCCGAATCCGCCGGAAACGGCCAGGACCTGACCGGTCGTGTATGCCGATTCTTCAGAGGCGAAATACAGGACCGCAGCGGCAATTTCTTCCGGTTTGCCCATTCGCCGAATCGGTGTATGACGCATGAAAAATTCCTGAAACTGCGGGCTCATGTTGTTCAATACAGCGTCCGTTGCCGTCTGTCCCGGACAGACGACGTTAACGCGGATGTGATCGCGTGCGGTCTGCACGGCCATGTTCTTGGACAGGTAAATGATGGCATCCTTGCTGACTGCATAACCGATGCGGGCTACATCCGGAACCAGTCCGCCGATGGAACTGATGTTGACGATACTGCCGCCGCCATGCTCTTTCATCAGAGCGATTGCTGCCTGGGAAGTGATGAAAACGCTGGCCAGATTGAGGTTGACCGTCTTCTGAAAGTCCTCCCAGCGCGTATGTTCAATATCCAGATCCGTTTTTGGATCAGAAGTTCCAAAATTGTTGACCAGAACATCCAGCCGGCCTTCTTTCTGACGAATTTCTTCGATCATCGTACGATGAGAATCCAGGTCAGTGGCATCGTTGTAAACCGGAATGACGCGCATTCCCTGACGGTTCAGCGTATCTGCCTGCTGTTGAGCCCGGGTCAGATTGCGGGCTCCCATGTAGACGATGGCGCCCTCTTTGGCACAGGCGTTGACGATGGCCCAGCCGATTCCCCGCGTCGATGCGGTAACCAGTACAATTTTATCTTTCAGTCTCATGTGAAGTCCTCCTTGATAGTGTTATTATAGACAAAGCAGGCTGTCTTTCCCATGAATTTGACTGAAAAAACTCCGGCGCCGGACGCCGGAGCAGATTTTTTGAAGTTTAATCGATGGATGCCTGATAAATGGAAGCGATGGATTCGGACAGCAGGGTGTTAAATTCATCATCGCTTTGTTCAGCGTTCAATCCTTCGCTCAAAGCGCGGGAGAAACTGGCAATCAATCCCGGATTGCGGCTGAGCCGCTGGTTTGCTTCCTGCCGACTGTAGCCGCCGGACAGGGCAACAACGCGAACAACGCGAGGATCTTCCATCAGATCACTGTAGAAACCGTCGATCGTCGGGATGGACAGCTTGAACATCAGCCGGGCCTGCGATGGCAGCAAGGCCAGCTGTTGTTTCAGCTCTTCTTTGAGCAGCAGCTCGCATTTTTCCTTTTCCGGACTGGTGATATCCACTTCCGGCTCCAGAATCGGACAGAATCCGGCTTCCATGATCTGTTTGCCGATCTCAAACTGCTGAACGGCAATGGCATGGATTCCCTGCGGATTGGCATTTTTGATCACGGAACGCATTTTGGTGCCGAAAATGTGGCGCTCAGCAGCTCGTTTCAGCAAGGCATCCAGGCCGGACATCGGCTTCATCAGCTGCACGCCATTTTCTAACGGCGCCAGACCTTTGTCCACTTTCAGAATCGGAAGGATGCCTTTTCTTTCCCACAGGTAATCTGCCGTCAGCAGTCCGTCGATGGTTCTGTCCATCGTCATCTCAAACAGGATGGCAGCCAGAATGTGTTCGCTGGTAAAAGCCGGACTGGTGATGATCCGGGTTCTCATCTGATGTACCAGATCAAACATTTCTTCTTCAGAATGATAGCGATCTTCCGGGATTCCGTAGGCTTTCAGCGCCTTTGGCGTGCTTCCTCCACTTTGGTCCAGGGCGGCGATGAAGCCTTTGGCGGTATGCATGCGATTCAGTTGTTCTTGATTCATCCAAACAGCCTCCTTTTCTCTGACGGGGATGATGCCATCCTCTCTGATTTCATGGTAGCACTTTCATTGGCGGAATACCAGTCGAATTCAGCCGCTGGAACCGGTTTTGTGATATGATGATCACGGTGATGAAAATGAGAAAAAAAACGGAGAAACAGATCAGAACCTGTCAGGTGCGTTGTGAGCTGATGGACAGCGGCGGAAAAGGCGTTGTATCTGTTGAGGGAAAACGATGGGCAATCGAAGATCTGCTTGTGGGGGAACAGGCGCAGATTCAGTATGAGATTTGCGGAAATCAGGTGCGGATTCAGGAAGTCTGGCGCACAAGCGACAGCGCGGACCGCACGGAACCGCGTTGTCATCTCAGCCGGCGCTGCGGAGGGTGTCAGCTTCAGCATATGCAGTATCAGGCGCAGCTGCGCTGGAAACAGCAGCAGGTTCAGCGGCTGATGGGACGTTGGGGAACGGTTCAGCCGATTTGCGGCATGGAGGATCCCTGGCATTATCGCAACAAGGTGATCGCTTCGCTGGCTTACAATAAAAAAGGAAAGATCGTCGCTGGAATTTATGAAGAAGAATCGCATCGGGTTGTCGGTTATTCTTCCTGCATGATTCAGGATCCAAGAGCGGCCGCAATTCTTCATTCGCTCTGTCAGATCATGGAAGAATTGAAGCTGGAACCTTATCAGGAAGACAAAAGAAGGGGACTGATCCGGCATTGTCTGATCCGTCTGGGACAGCACAGCGGACAGATTCTGGTTTGTCTGGTGACGGCATCCGCGATCTTTCCGGCACGGCGGCAGCTGGTTGAGCGGCTGCGGCAGCGTCATCCGGAAATTACGACACTGGTCATGAACGTCAACAGCCGGTCGACCAGTGTTGTGCTGGGACAGCAGGAGAGAGTGCTGTGGGGAAAGGGAACGATCACGGACCGCTGCTGCGGGCTTGATTTTACGTTATCCGCCCGTTCTTTTTATCAGGTGAATTCTGCTCAGACCGAGGCTCTTTACCGCCAGGCTTTGCGCATGGCGGGACTGAATGGAAAACAGCGGGTTCTGGACGCTTATTGTGGGATTGGAACGATTGGGTTGATTGCAGCTTCAAAAGCGAAAGAGGTCATTGGAGTAGAAGTGAATGCCGCCGCAGTGAACAACGCCATCACCAATGCCAGAAGCAATCGCATCCGCAATGCTTTCTTTCTTCATCAGGATGCGGGGCAGTTTATGGAACAGGCAGCCCGTGAACATCAGCATTTTGACGTCGTTCTGATGGATCCGCCGCGCAGCGGTGCGGACGATCGGTTTCTGAATTCTCTGGTCAGACTGAACCCGCAGCGGATTGTCTATATTTCCTGCAATCCGTTCACGCAGGCCCAAGACGTAAAAAAGCTGGTTGAAAAAGGGTATGGCGTCAGGGAAATGGTCCCTGTCGATATGTTCCCGATGACCGTGCATACAGAACTGATTTGTCTGCTTGTCAGGGAATAGATCGACTTCCGGAGCATTTGTGATCCGCTTTCACTGGGAACTGTGCTGATGTACGCACGAAACGGGCAGATCAGAGCCTCCAGGCTGGAGTTGTGATGAAATGGTTACTCCAACAACAATTCGCACTACACTATCTGGAAATTCTGGATTCAGCGGATACCGGTCAGTCCCTGACACAGGTTTTGCAGCAGGCCTTGCTGAGATATCAAAAAATGGGCCGGCTGTCATTTTTTTTGTACAGGGAAAGACGTATGATAATTGCGATAGAGAGCAATGAGTCAGGATATTGGGGACTGTATTGGAAAAGAAACAGGCAGGGGGACAGGAAACCAACCGCGCAACATTTTTTTGCAAAAAAGGATGGCACAGGGCTTCGTTAAAAGGGGTGAACAAAAGGAATAGAATTTTTACTCTGCGAATATTGCAGAGTAAAAGTTTTTGAGATGAACGTTGTCAGCATAGATTATGATCTTAAAATTGAAATATCGATTCTCTTATAACAAAGAGATTGTCATTGATGGATCAAGGCATGAAACAAAAAGAAAGGCGGAAAAGAAAATGCAGGGAAAGTACAAGGTAATTACCTTATGCGGGAGCACACGCTTCAAAGATCAGTTCTTGGAAGCTCAGAAAAAGCTGACGCTGCAGGGCAACATTGTCATCAGCGTGGGGTTGTTCGGGCACAGCGGAGATCAGGAAGTTTGGGAAAACATGGAGGAAGGAACGCTTACGAAAACCAAGCAGATGCTGGATGATATGCATCGACATAAAATTGACATGGCCGATGAGATTTTTGTGATCAATGTCGGAGGCTATATCGGCGCCAGTACGCAATCGGAAATCGCCTACGCACTGGCATCCGGAAAACAGGTCACTTATCTGGAAAATCCGGATAACAGCATCAAGATTAGTGAAGGGGGAGAACTTTATCGATAAACTCTTTGCATAGTGTGTTATGTATGTGTGAGAGGATTAAGGAAAAGAAGAGCTTGAAATAATAAAAGCCTTGCTCGATGTTATAGCTTCAGCATTCGTATTAAAAGCAGCTATCTTATCAAGCAAGGCCAACAACAAGCCGAAGAAGAAGCGGAGGAAATAACCTCCGCCCCCTTCTTGGAGCTTTCTCATTATACCATATTTTAAAAATATTGGAAAGGAGAAAAAGAATATGGATAGAAAAATTGCTTTAAATGCTTTTATTTCAACAACTTCATTATTTGCAATGATCAGAACAGAATCAATTATTTTATATATATTATCGTTTATCTTAGTAATTTATGCTAATGTGAATATTATTAAAATGGCAATAAAAATCAAAAAGGAAGGAAGATAAGATGCCTAGAAAAACTAAAGACGGGAAACCGTTTGATCAAAGTGCCTATATAGCGCAGTGGACAAAAGAAAATATGACAGCTGTAACAGGTCGTTACAAAAAAGAATTTGTTCAGGAATTCAAAGAAGCGTGTGCATTTCTCGGCGTTAAACAATCGCAAGTCATCAAACAAGCGATGCAGGAAGTGATTGACAAGGCCAAAATAAATAGATAAAGATTCAGGAGCGGTGGTTCTTCTGGAAAGCAGAAGTAGGGAGGTATTTTATGCATGCAATTATTCGGCAAGGGGATGGAAAATTTTATATTTCTGCAGTTTACGGATATTATGAAGATAATACAGCGATAGATGATTACGACAGATATCTGGAACAGATTTATAAGCCTTATTGGATTATCTGGGATCCTGAGAAGAAACGTTTAATCAGATGGCAGACTACGGTTCCTGATGAGATACATATCATCCCGCAGATTCTTATTGTTGATTCAGATACAACCAATTGGGTCATAGATGAGAAGGGGGAAGGATGCGTGAATTTTCTTAACAGAGCCTTGCTCGATTCTTTTCTTGACGCAGAGGAACAACCGGAAGAAATCCTGGAAAAATGCCGTGCTATGGATGCCGGGTATGTGTATGATGACACACCAGAAATTAAAACAGAGAAAGATATTAAGAATCTGGAATGGGCATCTGGCAGTTTCCATGATGCGCATATTTCGAAAGAAGAACTGCAGGAAGACGGGACACTTTATCTCAGGTTTGATGGGGTATGGGGTTGTGAAATAGAAGTATGGTTCTGGGGTGATCTGGAATACGATACTTCCAGCCGGGATCCGAAATTCGAGGATCCGTATTGGTTTGGAGCTACCGTTATTTTGCAGGATGGGTTTGTTTATTTGGTAGATGAGGAAAACATGACGGTTGAGCAGATAACATCTGGATATTGTTATTTTAAGGCAAGACATATGAAGTATCATATTATTCCGAATTAGAAGCGTTGATATGAGCATCGTCAACCTGAGATATATAAAGAGCTTAAGAAGATGCTTTCAGGGGATGGTGATCTCTGTAAGATGAATGGCGGCTGCTTCTTTTATAGTGCACCTGGCGGTACATGTTTCTTAAGAGGGGGACAAGGCTTATTCCAAAATCTTTGAGTTTGTTTTTATAACATTCCGTTTCTGCTGGATGGGAAACGGAGCAAAGCGACAGATTGCGTTAACGTGAAGAAAAGAAACCAACGAAGATTGCATGACTGGACATCAGTGAGACTCACTGCGCCCGGGTCTGTCATACAGAATCCCCGGTTTGTCGTATGCGCTCTGTCAGTTCGGTCAATTCAATGGTATAATCATGCCAGGTGATAAATAATGAAAACAAAGACAAAATTCATGCTGGCCACAGCGGCAACCGCAACGGCAGCGGCAGGGTATTATGGTCTGTGCCAGGCGGCTTACAATCGTTTTGTGAAACGGGGTGCGGGAACTTCACTGCAGACAGAACCGCAGAGCGATGATTCTGAAAAACAGCAGCGACTGCAGCAGTATCAGGCGTGGTATGGCGGCTGCCGCACTGACGATCTGACGCTGACATCCTTTGACGGACTGCGCCTGCACGCGGTTCAGATTGCCAATCATCCCAAACAGCATCGCTGGGCGATCCTGGTTCACGGCTATGGCGCCGACAGTCTGGCCATGCTGCCGCGGGCGATGGAATTCGACCGCCGTGGTTACAATGTGCTATTGCCGGATTGCAGAGGTCATGGCTTGAGCGAGGGAAGCTATGTTGGGTTCGGCTGGCATGACCGGCTGGATCTGATCGGCTGGATCAATAAACTGACGGAACTGGATGCTCAGTGTGAAATCGTGCTGTATGGCTTGTCAATGGGAGCGGCGGCGGTCATGATGGCTTGCGGAGAACCGCTGGATTCCCGTTGCCTGTGCGCTATCGAAGACTGCGGTTATACCAGCGTCGATCAGATTGCCACTTTTCAGCTGAGAAAAACCTACGGTCCGCTTACCAAACCGATCAGCCTGGGGTTGGGGACTCTGATTCGTTCTCGCTGCGGTTATTCCGTATGGGAAGCTGACTGCCGGACACAGCTGGCCAAAGCACAGATTCCAATGATGTTCATTCATGGTGAAGAAGATGATTTCGTTCCTTTCGATATGGTTTTCGAATGTTATTACGCCTGTGCCAGTGAAAAGGAGCTGTACACGGTATCGCAAGCCGGCCACGCGCAGGCCTGTCGTAATCCAAACTATTATTCACGGCTTTTCCGCTTTATCGATCAGGCGCGAAAACAGCGTGCCTTATTATCCCAACAACGTTCACAATCCCGCTGAACGTTCTTTTTTGAT
Organism: uncultured Holdemania sp.; assembly: GCA_904395815.1. GTDB lineage: Bacteria > Bacillota_I > Bacilli_A > Erysipelotrichales > Erysipelotrichaceae > Holdemania. The sequence continues at coordinate 20,528 of CAJFOC010000054.1, read as the reverse complement.
GAGCGATGCGATCAAAATATGAAACCGTTTACAAAAAAAGATGGAATTTTACTCATCCCTCCGTTATAATGAATTTATAAACGTTGGCAGTCAAAACTGTCTGCAAGGAGGAACAATGAGCGAAAAGTATGTTTATCTGTTCTCTGAAGGAAACGGAAAGATGCGTGAGCTGCTGGGCGGCAAGGGGGCAAACCTTGCTGAAATGACCAGTCTCGGCATGCCGGTTCCGCAGGGATTTACCGTGACGACCGAAGCGTGTACACGGTACTACAACGATGGAGAAAAAATCGCGCCGTCCATCATGGAAGAGATTTTCCGTAATCTGGCCACGCTGGAAGAGATAACCGGCAAGAAAATGGGCAGCCGGGAGAATCCGCTGCTGGTTTCCGTTCGTTCCGGCGCCCGGGCTTCCATGCCGGGGATGATGGATACGATTCTGAATTTGGGAATCAATGATGATGTCGTGGAAACCATTGCCGAGAAATCCAATAATCCACGCTTTGCCTATGACAGCTACCGCCGGTTCATTCAGATGTATTCTGATGTGGTGATGGGGCTGCCGAAGAGTCGTTTTGAAACGATCATTGATGAAGTCAAGGAGAAAAAAGGAGTTGCCCTGGATACGGATCTGGACGCTGATGACATGAAGGAGCTGACCGCCCGGTTCAAGGAATTCTATCGAGCCAATCTGCATACTGATTTCCCGCAGGATCCGAAGGAACAGATGATTAACGCGGTGGAAGCGGTTTTCCGTTCCTGGAATAATCCGCGGGCAGAATATTATCGCCGCATGAATGATATTCCAAGCTCGTGGGGAACGGCCGTCAACGTGCAGATGATGGTGTTCGGCAACATGGGCAACACCTGCGGTACCGGCGTCGCCTTTACCCGTAATCCGGCAACTGGTGAAAACAAGCTGTTTGGCGAATTTCTGATGAATGCGCAGGGAGAAGATGTCGTGGCCGGAATCCGTACGCCGCAGACGATCGATGAGCTGAAGCAGGTCATGCCGGAAGCGTATGACAGTTTTGTGGATATCTGCGGACGGCTGGAAAAGCATTATCGCGACATGCAGGATATGGAGTTTACCATTGAAAACGGCAAACTGTACATGTTGCAGACCCGCAATGGCAAACGGACCGCCGCGGCGGCGCTGAAAATTGCCTGCGATATGGTTGGCGAAGGACTGATCAGCCGGGACGAGGCGCTGATGATGGTGGAACCGAAGGCGCTGGATGCTTTGCTGCACCCGCAGTTTGACGCACTGGAACTGAAACAGGCGCATGTGATTGCCAACGGCCTTCCGGCTTCTCCGGGTGCGGCCTGCGGTCAGGTTGTGTTCTGTGCGGAAGATGCGATTGCGGAAGCCGAAAAAGGCAAAAAGGTCGTACTGGTTCGACTTGAAACCTCTCCGGAAGATATCGAAGGAATGAATGTGGCACAGGGAATTCTGACCGTGCGCGGGGGCATGACCTCTCATGCGGCGGTTGTCGCCCGTGGAATGGGGCGCTGCTGCGTTTCCGGATGCGGAGAGATCAGCATTAACGAAGAAGACAAGACGTTCAGCGTTGGCGGCCATACGTTCAAGGAAGGCGACTGGATTTCCATCGACGGTTCTACCGGAAACGTCTATGGCGAAGCGGTCAAAACTGTTCCGGCACAGATTTCCGGCGACTTTGAGACTTTCATGAACTGGGCGGATGAGCGGCGTGTTCTGCAGATCAGAACCAACGCCGATACACCGAAGGATGCCCGTCAGGCTGTCGCTTTCGGCGCTCAGGGAATCGGACTGGTCCGTACTGAACATATGTTCTTTGATTCCAACCGCATCAAGGCGATGCGTGAAATGATCGTTTCCAGTACGGAAGAACAACGCCGTGCCGCTCTGGCCAAACTGCTGCCGATGCAGCGTTCGGACTTTGAAGCGATTTATGAGGCGATGGAGGGACGGCCGGTGACAATCCGTTATCTTGATCCGCCGCTGCACGAATTCCTGCCGACCTCTTCCTATGACATTGCTACCCTGGCGCAGGATATGCACCTGAATATCGATGAGCTGAAAAGCATCATCACTTCTCTGCATGAGTTCAATCCGATGATGGGACATCGCGGCTGCCGTCTGGCGATTTCCTATCCGGAAATTGCGGAAATGCAGACGCGGGCAGTCATTGAAGCGGCGATCAATGTCAATCGCAAGCATCCTGAATATCATATCGTGCCGGAAATCATGATTCCGCTGGTGGGCGATGTGAACGAACTGAAATATGTCAAGAACATTGTTACCCGGATTGCGGATGAAATGATCAAGGCTTCCGGCATTGAAATGAAATACATGGTCGGTACGATGATCGAAATTCCGCGGGCGGCGCTGCTGGCAGATGAAATTGCGGAAGAAGCGGAATTCTTCAGCTTTGGCACCAACGATCTGACGCAGATGACCTTCGGCTTCTCGCGTGACGATGCCGGCGGATTCCTCAGCAGTTACTATGATAAGAAGATTTATGAACAGGATCCGTTTGCCCGTCTCGATCAGAAAGGCGTCGGCAAACTCGTTCAGATGGCGGCGGAGCTGGGTCGCAAAACCCGGCCGAACATCAAGCTGGGAATCTGCGGCGAACATGGCGGCGATCCAAGCACGATTGACTTCTGTCATCGCGTAGGACTCAATTATGTATCCTGCAGTCCGTATCGTGTTCCAATTGCCCGCCTGGCTGCCGCGCAGGCCGCGATTCGCAACGACAAGCAATAACACCGTAAAAGAAGAAAACGGAACATCCTGAAGAGGGTTCCGAACGGATTCATATGAGAAACAAAGTGTCAGCCTGTGAACGGGGGCTGACACTTTTGTTGTCTGAAGACGGCAGCGGGAGCCATGCCTGACAGAAAATGATTTTTCTGTTGTAGAAGAATATCGTGATTCCGTGACAGGTTCCTGTCTTATCATGAGTGAGAATGATAGACGGAATCCCTTTGCAGGCATGAAACAATATGCAGGGGTGAAGGAATTCTTCGGGATGACAAGGGATGTGCATTGGAAAAGGAATTATATGCAGAACAATGCATGATTTTTAGAATCTGCCCAAAATCATCATGGGTAATGCGTGCTTGCTGACGAGGCCTGCAAGATCGGGACTGAATAGGGGAAACCGGCAGTTTGCCTTGTTTTTTGCGGCAGAATGCAGAAAAACACGCGGATAAGGTATAAATGGGAAACGGTTGCCGACAATAAGTTCAGGAGGAAAGAACATGAAACACGTTCAGATTATCGGTTTGCTGTTGTCGGCAGGGCTTGTGATGGGACTGAGCGGCTGTTCGATGGGAAATGACCATGCCGCGCCAACTCCGACTCCGGGCTCCTCTGCCGCGCCATCCGCTTCACCGCAGACATCGACATCCGGCTATCAGGTTCAGGATATTCTCGATCACATGCAAGCCAACGACTATACGCTGACTCAGATTACCCCGATCGACAACGTCGATTTCAATGCCCTGGAAGGGGTATCCTTCCAGTACAACAATCAGGTATACTATCTGTATCGTTTTGACCCGGCGAATGAGGAAAGCCAGAAGATGCTGGATTATGCCCGTACCCATGGAAAGATGAAAGTCAGCGTCAACGGTCAGGAAGCCGAATATCAGGCTTATACCAACGGCGATACCGTGCTGATTTACGACAGCCAGCAGGCGATTGAAGATCTGAGGGAGATTTACAGTCAGTTCCAGACCGCTGCCGATCCGGTTTCGTGAAGAGGTCTTCCTGTTCATTTCGTTTGACATTTTTCTTCAAGAGGTGTATAAAAAAGATACATGCGAGGAACAGGACACGATCGTTTCAGCAGCTCGGATCAGAGAGACAGCCGGCAGGTGAAAGGCTGTTGATGAGAGAAACGGTTACCGCCTGGGAGCTCCGTTTTTGAAAAGACGGCGTGGGCATCGGCGTTAACGAGAAGAGAGTCTGTTTCACGAACGAAACAGGAAATAAGGTGGTACCGCGTGATCAGCGTCCTTTGTCAGGACGCTTTTTTATATTTATTCAGAAAGGGGAAAACAACGATGATCAACATCAAGGAAGACGAACATCTTCACGTACTGAATCACAGCTGCGCTCATCTATTGGCTCAGGCAGTCAAACATCTGTATCCGCAAGCCAGATTCTGGGTCGGACCGGTCATTACCGACGGATTCTATTACGATATGGATCTGGGGGATGAGGTGCTGCACGAGGAAGATCTGGAAAGAATTGAGAAGGAAATGAAAAAGATCGCCAAGGATGGCAAACGCATTGTCCGTCATGAGATTTCCAAGCAGGAAGCGCTGCAGATGTTTCAGGATGATCCATACAAGCTGGATCTGATCAGCCACATGGATGAACAGGAAACCGTGATCAGCTGCTATACTCAGGGCGACTTTACCGATCTGTGCCGGGGACCGCATGTGGACAGTGTGAAACTGCTGAAGCATTTCAAACTGTTAAAGGTCAGCGGCGCCTATTGGAAAGGGGACGCGAACAACAAGATGCTGCAGCGGGTTTACGGGATCTGTTTCGATACGGATCAGCAGCTGCAGGATTATCTGAACATGCTGGAAGAAGCGAAAAAGCGTGACCACAAGAAGCTGGGCCGGGAACTTAACCTGTTCATGATGAGCGAATACGGACCGGGCTTTCCGTTCTTTCTGCCGGATGGCATGATTCTGCGCAATCAGCTGGAAAACTACTGGTATGAAGAACATACCCGGGAAGGCTATCAGTTCATCAAGACGCCGATCATGCTGTCGAAAGAGCTGTGGGAGCTGAGCGGTCATTGGGATAACTACAAGGAAAACATGTACACGACGACGATTGACGATCGGGAGTTTGCGATCAAACCGATGAACTGTCCGGGCGGCATGCTGGTGTACAAAAACAGCCTGCATTCTTATAAGGATCTGCCGCTGCGGATCGGCGAGCTGGGACAGGTTCATCGTCATGAAGCCAGCGGCGCTTTGAACGGGCTGTTCCGCGTCCGTACGTTCACTCAGGACGACGCGCACATCTTCATGCGGCCGGATCAGATTGAAAGCGAAGTCGTACGGCTGATTCATTTCATCGACCGGGTGTATTCCGTCTTCGGTCTGACGTATGAAATTGAGCTCTCCACCCGTCCGCTGCAGAAATACATCGGTTCCATTGAAATCTGGGATCAGTCGGAAAAGGCGCTGCAGGAAGCCTGCCGGGCTGCCGGGAAGGAATGCAAGATCAATCCGGGCGACGGCGCTTTCTATGGCCCGAAACTGGATTTCCATCTGACGGACAGTCTGGGACGGGTATGGCAGTGCGGTACGATTCAGCTGGATATGAACCTGCCGGAGCGATTTGATCTGACCTATGTGGATGCGGATGGAAGCAAAAAACGGCCGATCATGCTGCATCGCGTGATCTTCGGCTCCATTGAGCGTTTCATCGGCATTCTGATCGAGCATTATGCCGGCGCTTTCCCGATGTGGCTGGCGCCGACGCAGGCGGTCATCATTCCGGTGCATCATCAGCGGCATCAGGAATATGCGCATCAGCTGCAGCAGATGCTCAGCGAACATCATATCCGCGTCAAGGTGGACGACCGCAATGAAAAGCTCGGCTATCAGGTGCGGGAAGCGCAGACGCACAAAATTCCGATGCAGATCGTCGTCGGGGATGGAGAACAGGCCGATCAGACGGTGACCGTTCGCCGCTATGGCAAAAAGGATTCTGTCACGATGTCCAAAGAAGAACTGCTGGCATCCATGCTTCATGAAATAGAAAAGAAGGGATATTAATGAAAAAAATCGGAATGCTTCTGTTGGCGGCGCTGTTGGTCGCCGGCTGTTCCACCGCTTCTCCGGCTGCGGATCCGACTCCTTCGTCCCAGCCTTCATCCGAACCGGTGACGCTGAAAATTCTCGGCCCGACCGGCGCGCCGGCATTGTCGCTGATCGGCGCGATGCAGCAGGGACAGGATGTGACGCTGGTGGATGGAACGGATGTGCTGCAGGCCGCGTTTGTCAATCCGACGCCGGAATACGATGTGATCGTGGCGCCAAGCAATCTGGGCGCCAAGCTGGCTGAAGCCGGCAACACTACCTACAAGATGAAAGCGGTAGTGACCTGGGGGAATCTGTATCTGGTCGCCGCCAGTGAACAGGCGCTGCAGCAGGAAGGAACCTTTGCCGCCTTTGGCGAAAACGCAGTGCCGGGCAAGGTGCTCAGCACGGTGATGGATATCCCGGCGCTGAATCAGGAGCTTGTCTGGTACAACAGCGTCGCGGAGGTTCAGGCGGCGATGCTGGCAGGCCAGGCGCAGGTGGCGCTGATGGCGGAGCCGGCAGCGACGGCGACCATCAGCAAGGCGGCAGAAAACGGCGTGCAGCTGCAGATTGTCATGGATTTGCAGCAGCAGTGGCAGCAGGTCACGCAGACCGAAGGGTACCCGCAGGCGGCGCTGTTTGTGCGCGGCGATCTGGATGACGCCAAGGCGGCAGCGGTGGATACGCTATTGGATCAGATGCGCGATTATCTGGCGCAGGCCGCTTCAGATGGCGAAAAGATTCAGCAGGATGTGGAAGCGATCGGCGCACAGACTCTGGGCGTGCCTTCCGGCGCCATCATCGCCAGAACCTGGCCGCGGATGAATCTGAACATTGTTTCCGCTTCCGAAGTCAGACCGGAGCTGGAAGCGTTTCTCAATCTGTTCGGTGTGACAGAGATCAACGCAGTCATTGCGGAATAATCAGGAATGGCCCGGATATCCGGGCTTTTCTTTTGTCTGAAAGTAATGAAACAAATGAAAAATCGTTTCGATTTCTTGAAAAGAGATGAAAACCGGCGATATAATGAGAACGGTGAAGGAGGAATCGTCATGACCTTGAATCTCAATGAACGGATTTACTATTATTTCAACGAAATCACCAAAATCCCGCATGGTTCCCGCAACGAGCGGCAGATCAGCGACTGGCTTGTCCAGTTTGCCCGGGATCATCAGCTGCGCTGGATTCAGGATGCGATGGGCAACGTTGTGATCTACAAAAACGGGTCGGCTCACAAACAAAACGCCGGTGCGATCATCTTGCAGGCGCACATGGACATGGTTTGCGAAAAGGAACCGGATGTGGATTTCAATTTTGAAACCGATCCGCTGAATACCTATGTGGAAGACGGCTGGCTGAAAGCCAGAGGAACGACGCTGGGCGCGGATGACGGGGTCGGGGTAGCCATGATGCTGGCGGTGCTGGAAGATGAGTCGCTGCAGCATCCGCCGCTGGAGTGCGTGTTTACGGTGATGGAAGAAATTGGCCTTAACGGCGCCCAGGCGCTGAAAAAAGAGTATTTCACAGCCAAACGCATGATCAATATGGATTGCGGCGGCGAGGACAAAACGGTCGTGACTACTGCCGGCGGCCTTGTCTGCACGCTGAGCGCCAGTCCGGCGATGAGCGCGAATGCCGATCCCGGCTATCGTCTGATCGTCTCCGGATTGAAAGGCGGACATTCCGGCGGCAGCATTGACAAGGAGCTGGGCAACGCCAACAAGATTGCGGCCCGCGGTCTGCGTCAGCTGATCAAACAGGGAGTGCCGATTCGTCTGTATGACTGGGATGGCGGCAACAAGGACAACGCGATTCCGCGCGATTGCTGGATCAGCTTTACCAGCCCTGCGCCGCAGGACACGCTGAATGAAGCGGTAACTCAGCTGCTGAATACCGTGCGTCAGGAACTGCGGGACAGCGATCCCGGGGTTCAGATCCGGCTGGAGAGCGCTTCGAGTCCGGCTGAAGCCTATTCCTGTCAGGATTCGAAAGCGATGATCGGATTGCTGACGCTTTTGCCAAGCGGGGTCCGGGCCAAAAGTATGGCGATTCCGGGACTGACCTGGGCATCGGAAAACCTGGCTTCCATCAAAAAAGACGGAACGACGCTGCGCATCAGCCTCTCTTTGCGTTCCGGCCAGCAGAGCTGGATTGACAGGATGGCGGATGAGCTGAGCCTGTACGCGGAGCTTTTCGGCTGGGAATGCCGTTTCGATAACGGATATCCGGCCTGGGATTATAAGGAACACAGCGAACTGAGAGACACGCTGGCGGCGCTGGTTGAAAAGCGCACCGGCCAGCCGCTGAAAATTGACGCCGCGCATGGCGGAACCGAATGCGGCGTTTTCAGTCAGCTGATTGAAGATCTGGATATCGTCACGCTGGTACCGCAGGCCAGCGGCGCGCACACGCCGAAAGAAATGCTGAATCTGGCTTCGTTCAAGCGGGTTTATCAGCTGCTGTGCGAGCTGCTGGCCCAGCTGAACTGAGCGGTGGCCAAAACAGGAAGAGACTTGGACAACCGGTCTCTTCTTTTTCAGATCATCGGAAAAGTAAAAATAAAGATAGCGTTTTCACGAGCGACGATGATATAATGACACTATGAGAAAAAAGAAGAACCCGATCAAAAAAGAAACGGTTTTCACTGTGCTGGTTTTGCTGCTGCTGTGGCAGGCGGCGGCTTTGCTGGCGGGCAACGAAGTACTGATTCCCCGGCCGACGACAGTGCTGATGCGCATGGCGGACAACATCACGGATCCGCTGTTTTATCAAAGCATGGCCAGCTCTTTGCAGCGTATGATGAAGGGGTTGATTCTGTCGCTGGCGGCGGCGCTGATCCTGGGAGCGGCGGCAGTGGAAAGCCGTGGGGTTCGCCGATGCCTGGAGCCGGTGGTGGTGGTTTTCAAGACCATTCCGGTGATTTCCTATATTGTGATTCTGCTGATCTGGCTGGGCAGCGAAGGCAGCGTCCCGCTGATCAGTTTCTGCGTTTTGTTTCCGGTGTTCTATTCAGCGGTGCTGCTCAGTCAGTCGTTATTGGATCACGATCTTCAGGACGTGCTGCGCTGCTATCCTGAGACGTGGTACAACACATGGCTGAAGGTGCGTATTCCGCAGCTTCTGCCGCATTTGCTGAGCGCGCTGAAAACCGGTTTTGGCCTTGGCTTGCGGGTCTGTGTGATGGCCGAAATCCAGGCCAGCGTCATGCGCGGTATCGGCCGGCAGATGTCCTACGCCCGGATGAATCTGGATGTTGCCGGCCTGATCGGATGGACAGTCTGGATCATTCTGATCAGCGCCGCGGCCGATCTGATGTTCAGCCGGCTGCAGAAATGGGTTGAATCATCCTTGTGATGTTCAATAGGAAAACAGTGGAGGTGAAAAAATGAGGAAGCTGAATGAACAGTCGATGCAGGTGATTGACCGCATTGTTGAGCGTCATCGCGGACGCCGCGGTCCAGTCAAGCTGATGCTGCACGATGTTCAGAAAGAACTGGGGTATATTCCGTTTGAGGCAATGGAAAAGATTGCCGAGGCGGCGGGAGTTTCCGCGGCGGAGGTCTATGGCGTGGTGACCTTTTATACCCAGTTTACTACCGAACCCAAAGGCAAACATGTCATCAACGTCTGCATGGGAACGGCCTGCTATGTCAAGGGGTCTGCAGATCTGTTGCAGCGTATCTGCGATCTGACCGGTACGCTGGTCAATCAGACCAGCGCCGACGGGTTGTTTTCCCTTGATGCGACGCGGTGTTTGGGGGCGTGCGGACTGGCGCCGGTGGTGGTGATTGACGGCAAGGTGTATGGCAACGCCAACGGTACGGATGAGGTGGAAAAGCATATCCAGATGCTGAAGGCGACGGAAAGCGCCGCTCAGGCATGAAAGCGGCAGAGCTGATCCGGATTGTCGAAGCCCGGCCGCTGATTGAATGCGGCGGCGAGGCTCAGACGGAAATTTGTTATGGCTTTGCCTGCGATCTGATGAGCGATGCGCTGGCACTGATTCAAAACAGCGACGCGACCGTGCTGCTGACCGGACTGGCCAACGCGCAGTCGCTGCGTACGGCAGAAATGCTCGACATCCGCATGGTGGTCTATGTCCGCGCAAAACAACTTTCCCGGCAGGATCTGGAACTGGCCCGGCAGATGGGCATCAGTATCTATTCCACGGCCCTGACGATGTACGAGGCCTGCGGGCGGCTGTATGAACATGGGCTGCCGCCGCTGGTGATATGAACATGGAGTTTTCGGTTGCCCGGGGAGATTATCTGAGCGCCGGCAAGGTTTCCAGCCAGATCAAACAGACGCTGAAACAGATCGGCTATCCCAACGATCTGCTCAGAAGGATGGCGGTGGCGTGTTATGAAGCGGAGATCAATATGATCATTCATTCCTATGGCGGCGTTGTGCGGCTGCAGATTGGGGAGGATGGCGCGGTGACGATGGTGTTTGCGGATTACGGACCGGGAATCGCTTCGATTGAAAAAGCGATGACCCCGGGCTATTCCACGGCGGATGAAAAAGCGCGGGAGTTTGGCTTTGGCGCCGGTATGGGCTTGCCGAACATTCGGCGGGTTTCCGATCACTTTGATCTGAAAACCTCACCGGCAGGGACGACGCTGACGCTGGGATGGGAGATGGATGTATGAAATCGGTGATCAGCTACACGCTTTCCCATTGCGTCAAGTGTCTGAAATGTCTGCGGATCTGTCCGACCGAGGCGATCACCATTGTCCATGAGCGTGTGCAGATCGACAGCCACAAATGCATCAACTGCGGACATTGCATTGAGGTGTGCAACACGCAGGGGCTGCAGGGAAAGGGCAGCACCCTGATTGACATCAACAATTACGACAAAACCGTCGCTCTGCTTCCCAGCGCGCTGCTGTCCTGCTGCGGCAGTCTGAAGGAAGCGGCCCGGCTGGTAGAGGCGATCGGTCAGACCGGGTTTGACGAGGTTGTGCAGATGAGCGAGGTAGAAGGCGCGCTGTTGGAACGGACGGCAAAGATCGTGCGGGCGGCACAGGACAGACCGCTGATTTCTTCCTTCTGCCCGGTTGTCAACCGGCTGATCCGGCTGAAATTTCCAATGCTGCTGGAACGCGTGGTGGATCTTGATTATCCGGCGGAAATCGCTGCCCGGCGAATTCGTCAGCAATATGGCGGAAAGGGGCGGATTGGAATCTTTTATTTCTGCGAGTGTGTCAGCAAGCTGCAGCTGGCCCGCTATCCTTATGGCAACGAAGGCAGTGAAATTGATCATGCGGTATCGATCAGTGATCAGTTTCCGCTGATCAACCGGCTGCGGCAGAACGATGCCCGGACGCTTTCGCTGTGTGCGAAAGGCCTGGCTGCCGCCGCGCCGCACACCGGTGCGCTGGAAGGATTGCAGGTGCTGGAGGCGGATGGCCGCGATCAGGTCATGCAGGTATTGGAACTGGCGGAATTCGGACTGCTGAACCGGTTCGACTACCTCAGTCTGTCTTTCTGCACCAACGGGTGCATCGGCGGTCAGCTTCTGTGGGGCAATCCGTTTGAAGCCCGGCTGAATCTGAACCAACTGCTGCAGCAGGCGCACAGTCAGCCGTGTACGCTGAATGATCTGAACCTGTCTCGTCCGGCCGAGCCGCCGGATGAGGATCTGTTGACGATGCGCGAGAAACTGCGCCTGTTTGCCCGGATTAACGAAGTGATGGAAAAGCTTCCGCATTACGATTGCGGCGCGTGCGGTTTTGCCTCATGCCGCAACATGGCGGAAAACATCGCACTGGGAAAAAGAAAATGGTCTGACTGCCGTATCATCGGCGGCACAGGAGGAAAAGAGGATGACGGTCAGAGAACTGATTGAAGCAACCGGCTGGGAAGTGCTGGTGGAGCCGGGCAATCCGCAGCAGACGGTGTCCGGAGGATTTGCCGGCGATCTGCTCAGCTGGGTGATGGGACATGGTGAAAGCGGGCAGGTCTGGATTACCGTGCAGGGGCATGTCAATGTCGCGGCGGTCGCGGTGCTGAAAGAGTTCAGCTGTCTTGTATTGGCCAATCAGGCGCAGCCTGAAGAAGAGATGCTGCAGAAAGCAGCCCAGGAAAACATCGCGGTGCTGCGCTGCAAAGAGACGACCTTTGAGGCCTGCCGGCGGCTGATTGCCTGCGGATTGTAGCGATGGTGTACTACGACCTGCATCTGCATTCCTGCCTGTCGCCCTGCGGCGATGAGCTGATGACCCCCAACAACATGATCAATATGGCCAAAATCTGCGGGCTGGATCTGATTTCCGTTACCGATCACAATACGATGCGCCAGCAGAAAGCCTGCTGCCGCTGTGCGCGGCGGCAGGGCATCGATTATCTGTGCGGAGTGGAAATGGAAAGCCGGGAAGAGGTGCATCTGCTGGCCTATTTCCCACCGGCGATGATCGATCCGGTACAGCAGTGGCTGCAGTCTCATTACAGCGGTCAGCCGAATTCCATTGCCTATTTCGGTCATCAGCGCGTGATGAACGAATGGGATGAGATCGTGGATGAGGAGCCGCAGCGACTGCTGGATTGCCTGAACGCCTCACTGAAGGAATGCGTCGAGGCCGTTCATCACTTTCATGGCAAGGCAGTGCTGGCTCATGTGCTGAACAGGCGCAACGGCGTGATCGAACAGCTGGGATTCATTCCGCCGGATCTGGCGGTGGACGGGATTGAAGTGGCTCATCCATCGCAGCTGGAACAGGTCAGAAACAACAGCCCCTGGGCGGCGGATCTGCCCTGGCTGTGCAGTTCGGATGCTCATCAGCTGACTGACATTCAGGAACGGGTCGCCGCGATCAGCGAAGATCAGGCGGCCTGGCTGAAAGGGGAGAGGACATGAGATGATGCAGGATCTGGCGATGGCGATTCTGGATATTGCCAACAATGCCATCCGCGCCCGGGCATGCTGTGTCCAGATTACACTGTGGGAGAGCCAAAAGCATGATTTTCTGAAACTGGAAGTGGACGATGATGGCTGCGGGATGGATGAACAGACCTGCGCTCAGGCACAGGATCCGTTCTATACGACCCGCACTACCCGCCGGATCGGGTTGGGCATTCCCTTTTTCAAGGGAATCGCGCAGCAATGTCAGGGCGATTTCACGCTGCGCTCCCAGCCAGGCAGGGGAACTCATATCGGTCTGTGTGTCCGAAAAAGTCACTGGGATGTTCCGCCCTGGGGCAACCTTGCCGAAACGATGATTACCCTGATCCAGGCCTCGGAAACGATCCGCTGGATCCTGGAGGTACGTACGGACAGCGGCGAGTTTCATCTGGATACCGCTGAAATCCAGAAAGAGTTGGAAGAGGTCAGTCTGTGCGAGCCGTCCATTCTGATCTGGATCAGAGATTATATCGAAGAACAGTTGAGAGAGGTTCAAAGAGAAGGAGGAACGTTATGAAATCCATTGCGGATCTGAAGCGAATGCGGGAAGAAGCGAAGAAAAAAATGGAATTGCGTGAGGGCGACAAGGATTACCGCGTTGTCGTCGGCATGGCGACCTGCGGCATTGCGGCAGGAGCGCGGCCGGTATTGAACGCGCTGATCGAGGAATGCGCGAAAGACAGCTACAACTGCGTTGTGACGCAGACCGGATGCATCGGCATGTGCACGCTGGAGCCGATCGTGGAAGTCTTCGATAAAAATGGTGAAAAAACGACGTATTGTCATGTCACGCCGGACAAGGCGGTGCGGATTCTGAAAGAACATGTCAAAGAGGGCCGCGTTGTCAGTGAATACACGATCGGTCAGTATCAGAAATAGGGGATAGGATATGGAAAGATTACAGGTATTGATCTGTGCCGGTACCGGCTGTACCTCATCCAACTCGGCGGACATCGCCGCCAGCCTGGAAGAAGCGTTGCAGCGCCACGGCCTGAGTGAAGAAGTCAAGATCATCAAAACCGGCTGTTTCGGTCTGTGCCAGAAAGGACCGATCATGGCGGTTTACCCGGAAAAGGTTTTCTATTGCCATGTCAAACCGCAGGATGCGGAAGAAATTGTTACCGAACACTTTCTGAAAGGCCGTCCGGTTCAGCGGCTGGAACTGACCGATATCGATGAGGTGACGCAGGAAAAAATCTTCGACATGAGTCAGATTCGTTTCTACGCCAAGCAAAAGCGCATCGCTCTGCACAATTGCGGAGTGATCAATCCGGAGGAAATCAGCGAGTACATCGCTCGTGATGGCTATCAGGCGCTGGGCAAGGCGCTGACGGAAATGACGCCGCAGCAGGTCATCGATCAGATCAAGGCTTCCGGCCTGCGGGGCCGGGGCGGTGGCGGATTTCCGACCGGGGTGAAATGGCAGTTTGCGGCAGATCAGCCGCCAGGCGACAAGTATGTCATCTGCAATGCCGATGAAGGCGATCCAGGTGCGTTCATGGATCGATCCATTCTGGAAGGCGATCCGCATTCCGTACTGGAAGCGATGGCCATTGCCGGATATGCGATCGGAGCCAATACCGGGTATATTTATATCCGTGCTGAATATCCCATCGCCGTACAGCGGCTGGAAATTGCCATCGATCAGGCGCGTCAGTTGGGACTTTTGGGCGAGAACATTCTCGGCAGCGGCTTCAGCTTCCATGTAGAGCTGCGTCTGGGAGCCGGCGCCTTTGTGTGCGGTGAGGAAACCGCACTGATTCAATCCATTGAAGGCAAGCGCGGCATGCCGGTACCGAAACCGCCGTTTCCGGCGGTCAGCGGCGTCTGGGGACGGCCGACGATCATCAACAACGTGGAGACCTTCGCCAATGTCGCTCAGATCATTCTGCGCGGCGCCGACTGGTTCAGCGCTATCGGCACTCCGAAATCCAAGGGAACCAAGGTGTTTGCGCTGGGCGGCAAAATTACCAATACCGGTCTGGTGGAAATTCCGATGGGAACCACGCTGCGTGAGGTCATTTACGAAATCGGCGGCGGCTGTCCGAACAACAAGAATTTCAAAGCCGTTCAGACCGGCGGTCCCAGCGGCGGCTGTCTGACGGTCGAACATCTGGATACGCCGATCGACTTTGACAATCTGGTGGCGCTGGGATCGATGATGGGTTCCGGCGGCATGATTGTGCTGGACGAGGACAGCTGCATGGTTGATGTCGCCCGCTTCTATATGGAATTCATCGTGGATGAATCGTGCGGCAAATGCACGCCGTGCCGTGTCGGTACCAAGCGGATGCTGGAATTGCTGACCGATATCTGCGAGGGACGCGGAACGCTTGAGACGCTGGATGAACTGGAAGCGCTGGGTCAGAAAATCAAGGATACGGCACTGTGCGGACTGGGACAGACCGCGGCCAATCCGGTGCTGTCCACCATGCGGCTGTTCCGTGATGAATATCTCGCTCATGTGAAGGAAAAACGCTGTCCGGCCGGGGTGTGCAAAAAGCTGCTGCACTATTCCATTGACCCGGATAAATGCCGCAAATGTTCACTGTGCGCCCGCAACTGTCCGGCTGAGGCGATCAGCGGCGTGCCAGGACAGAAGCCGTATGTCATCGATCCAGAAAAATGCATCAAGTGCGGAGCCTGTATGGAGACCTGCCGTTTCGGTGCGGTTCTGCGGCGGTAAGGAGGTCCGGATATGACGAAAGTTCATCTGAAAATCAATAACATTCCGGTGGAAGCGGAGCCGGGATCTACTATTCTGGAAGCGGCGCGAGGGGCCGGAATTCAGATTCCGACGCTGTGCTATCTGAAAGATGTCAACCAAAGCGGCGCCTGCCGTGTCTGCACGGTGGAAATCAAGGGAGCCCGCAGTCTGGGTGCTGCCTGCATGTATCCGGTCAGCGAAGGTATGGAGGTCTTCACCAATTCCACCCGGGCTCTGGAGGCCCGCCGCCATACGGTAGAACTGATTCTTTCCAATCATTGCGACGATTGCCTGTCCTGCATCCGCAACCAGAATTGCGAGCTGCAGAAACTGGCTCAGCAGCTGGGAATCCGGGAGGTCCGCTATCATGGTGAAAAGACTAGGCCGACTTTCGATGATGCGGCGCCGGGCATCGTGCGCGATACCTCCAAATGTGTGCTGTGCGGCCGTTGTGTGGAAACCTGCCGCAAGGTGCAGGGGCTGGGGATTCTCAGTTTCATCCACCGCGGCTTCAACACCAAGGTAGCGCCGGTGTACGATAAAAGTCTTAACGATGTCAACTGCATGCAGTGCGGACAGTGTGTGAACGTCTGTCCGGTCGGCGCCCTGACGGAAAAAGAACATCTCCATGAAGTCATGAGCGCGCTTAACGATCCGGAGCAGACGGTCATTGTTCAGACGGCTCCAGCTGTCAGAGCGGCGCTGGGTGAGGAATTCGGCATGCCGATCGGAACCCGGGTTACCGGCAAGATGACCGCCGCGCTGCGCCGGATCGGATTTGACCGCGTATACGATACCAATTACGGCGCGGATCTGACCATCATGGAAGAGGGGACTGAATTCATTCATCGGCTGCAGCATCAGGGTGTTCTGCCGATGATCACTTCCTGTTCGCCAGGCTGGGTTCGCTATTGCGAATTTGAATACCCGGATCTGTTGGATCATCTGTCCAGCTGCAAATCGCCGCATATGATGTTCGGCGCTATCCTGAAAACGCATTACGCGCAAACTCATCATTTGGATCCGCGCCGGATCACCGTTGTCTCCATCATGCCATGCACAGCCAAAAAGGCTGAGGCGGTTCGGCCGGAGATGCGCAAGGACGGCATTGCCGATGTGGACTATGTGCTGACGACCCGCGAGCTGGGACGGCTGATCAAGATGTTCGGCATTGACTTTGAACAACTGCCGGATGAAGAATTCGATCAGGACATGTTCGGCCAGTATTCCGGCGCCGGCGTGATTTTCGGCGCCAGCGGCGGCGTCATGGAAGCGGCGCTGCGGACGGTGAAGGAAGTGCTGGAAAACAAACCGCTGGAAAGTCTCGATTTTACCATGGTCAGAGGCATGGAAGGAGTAAAAACGGCCGAACTCACGATTGCCGGCATGCCGATCCGTGTCGCCATCGCTTCCAGCATGAGCTGCGCCAAACCGCTGCTCGATGAAATCCGCAACGGTACCTCTTCGTATCATTTCATCGAAATCATGGGCTGTCCGGGCGGCTGCATCAACGGCGGCGGTCAGCCGATCATCAATGCGACGATCCGCAACGGCTTCAAGGCCATTGACTGGAAGCGTGAACGGGCTAAAGCGCTGTATCAGGAAGATGTCAGTCAGCCGGTTCGCAAATCGCATGAAAATCCGCAGATTCAGGCGCTCTACCGTGATTTTCTCGGCGAGCCGGGCAGCCCGCTGGCCCATCAGCTGCTGCATACGCATTATTGTAAAAAACAACGTTTCAAATAAATCAAACAGGCAGCTGCAGATTTCATATGAGTCTGCGGCTGTTTTTTTATGCAAGTCTGCGGATTCTGTTTCTGACGGGGCTGGATCTGGACAGCAGATAAGATGGGGATTCAGAGCGTTTTGTTGGACAGGCAGGAAGGCTTTCTGTATAATGAACCATGTTCATAATGGAGTGATGCGATGAGAACAGGGACTCTGTCCAAACAGGACATTTTGAAAGTCAGCCGCCGGCTGATCCGGCAGCAGGGCTGGCCGGCAATCACTGTCCGCTCGGTTGCGGCGGCCTGCGGCGTCTCGGTAGGATCCATTTACAACTATTTTGATTCCAAGGCGGCGCTGGTGGAAGAAACGGTAGAAAGCGTCTGGCATGAGATTTTTCATCACTCCCCGGATGAAAGAGAATTTCAGGATACGCAGGCCTGCGTGATCTGGCTGTATGAAAGAATGGCTTTGGGCAGTCGGCAGTATCCGGACTTTTTTACGCTTCATTCATCTGGATTAACACAGGATCAGAAGGCAGAGGGGAAACGGCGGATGCAGCAGACCTGGCAGCATATTCTGAAGGAACTGGCCCTGGTTTTGAAACGGGATGAAAAGATTCGTCCGGAGGCGCTGACGGCACCGCTGAGCGCGGAAAGCTTCGCGGATATCCTGTTTTCCCTGATGCTTTCCGCATTGCTGCGTCAGGACTTCGATCCATCCCCCGTACTGGAAATCATCCGCAGGACGCTGTATGACGGCTCGTGATGGTTTCCGGCTTTGATCAGCGTAATCATCGGATGACGGTTCAAACAGATTGTCTGAATGGCTGTCCACTCATCCGCACGCAATGAGAATAAAGGAGAGAGAAATATGAAACGTTATATGAATCTGGCTTTGATGTATGCGATCGCCGCAATGCTGGGCGGTATTTTTTATCGGGAATTCACCAGGATCAACGGCTTTACCGGCATTACCTCGCTCAGCGTGGTCCACACCCATTATTTTCTGCTGGGCATGGTTTTCTTTTTATTGCTGCTTCTTCTGGAAAAGAACTTTTCTTTCACCGCTCCCAAAACCGGGCGAATTCTGGCTGTATATCATACAGGGCTGAATCTGACGGTTGTGATGCTGGCGATCCGGGGTGTGACTCAGGTGCTGGAAACCCCGTTGTCCAGCGGGATGGATGCGGCGATTTCCGGATTGGCCGGGATCGGTCATCTTCTGTTGGGGGTCAGTCTTGTATTGCTGCTGGTACAGATCAAACGTCGTCTTTCTGAGTTAAAAGCGTAGCTCATTGTTCTGACAGGTATCCGTATCTGCACAGCCTGTTTTCTTCATGAAATGCAATCCTGAATCGTGAGGATACGGAACAAAGCAGTACAAAAGAGGAAACAAAGACGATAAAGACAGAACAGGAGGCAGACACAGCTGTGAGGAAGCGGCTGATCTTTCCTCCTTTTTTTCTGTTTTATTGGTTTTTTGATAAAATGAAGACCAGTCTGATCTGCTTTCAAACTGTGAAAAAAATAATTTTAAAACACAACGTTTTCTTTTTTACATTATCTGTTAATGATGATAGAATAGGAAAGGCTAAAAGGAGTGAAGGGAAAATGAATCAAGCAGAGATGAAAAAAACAGCGGCTGAAGTTCGTAAAAATATCATACGAATGACCTGTGCCGCCCAATCGGGACATCCAGGCGGCTCCCTGTCAGCGGTCGAAATTCTGGTATCCTTGTATTTCCATGAGATGAAGATTGATGCGGACAATGTCGATGATGTCTGCCGTGATAAGTTTGTTCTGTCGAAAGGACATGCCTCGCCGGTACTGTATTCCGTACTGAAGGAAAAAGGCTTTCTCAGCGAAGAACAGCTGATGAGCTTCCGCAAGATCAATTCACCGATCCAGGGGCATCCGAGCATGGATATCCGGGGAGTGGATATGTCTACCGGTTCGCTGGGACAGGGGCTGTCCTGTGCCGTCGGCATGGCGCTTTCCTATAAGATCCATCATCAGGATTACCGGGTATACACCCTGATCGGTGACGGAGAGAGTGAAGAAGGACAGATCTGGGAAGCGGCCATGGCGGCATCCCATTATCAGCTGGACAATCTGACCGCCATTCTGGATTTTAACGGACTGCAGATTGACGGCAAAATTACCGACGTCATGAATCCAACTCCTTTTGAACCGAAATTCCGCGCTTTCGGCTGGCATGTCATCGAGGTTGACGGGCATGATCTGGATCAGCTGCTGGCAGCTTATGCGCAGGCTCGTCAGACCAAGGGCAAGCCGACGCTGATCCTGGCCCATACGGTCAAGGGCAAAGGCGTTTCCTTTATGGAAAATCAGGCTGGCTGGCATGGCGTAGCGCCGAAGCCGGAAGAAGCGGAGGCTGCGCTCAGAGAACTGGAGGAAAATCATCATGAGTAAGAAAATGGCGACGCGGGAAGCGTATGGCAAGGCGCTGGTCGAACTGGTTGCGGACAACGAAAACATCGTAGTTCTGGACGCGGATCTCAGCGGTTCCACCAAATCAGGCATGGCCAAAAAGGCAGATCCGCGCCGGCATCTGAACATGGGAATTGCCGAAGGCAACATGATGTCGGTGGCTGCCGGTCTTGCGACTTGCGGCAATACGGTCTTTGCCAGCAGTTTCGCCATGTTTGCGATCGGCAGAGCCTACGAACAGATTCGCAACAGCATTGGCTATCCGCATCTGAATGTAAAAATCTGTGCCAGTCATGCCGGCATTTCCGTAGGCGAGGATGGTGCTTCTCATCAGACATTTGAAGATATGGCGCTGATGCGCGGGATTCCGGGCATGACGGTAGTCTGTCCGTGTGATGGCATTGAAGCGGAAGCCGCGGTAAAGGCGGTAGCGGCCATCCAGGGACCATGTTATGTGCGTCTGGGCCGCAGCGCGGTGGAAATGGTGCACGATGAAGACTATCATTTCGAGCTGGGCAAGGCCGATGTGCTGGAAGAAGGAAAAGATGTCGTCATCGTGGCGACCGGTCTGGAAGTGCAGGAAGCGCTGAAGGCCGTGGCCATGCTGAAAGAGGAAGGAATCACGCCGACGCTGATCAACATGCATACGATCAAGCCGATCGATGCCGATACGCTGGTTCGCTATGCCCGTGACGCCTGGCTGATTGTCACCTGTGAAGAACACAGCGTGATTGGCGGACTGGGCAGCGCTGTTGCGGAAGTGCTGTCTGAGCGGTGTCCGCGCCGGATCGTCCGCGTCGGTCAGCAGGATGTCTTCGGAGAAAGCGGAAAACCGGCAGAACTGCTTCATAAATATCAGATGGACAGCGAAGCGATTGCCGCGGCGGTCAGAAACAATCTGAAATAGAGAAAACTCCCGGTT